>CBDUWG010000422.1:0-1987 GCA_965370845.1 uncultured bacterium | reverse complement strand
ACCTACTTCTTCCCGCTGATCAGCTCCCTGTCGAACTCGCCGATCACATTCGAAGCCGCGGACTTCTGGCCCAACCCATCCACCGCTTTGACCATGTAGAAGTAGTTTTCGCCCACATTGCCGGCGGCACCCACATCGGTATAGGTGGTGTCCGTGGTGGCATCCAGGGAATCCATGACGGCGCCGGGGTCTGTGGCCCGGTAAATTACGTAGTAGTCCAGGCCGACGTCGCTTGCCGGCTGGGACCAGCAGAGGTGGATGTCGGGGCTATAAGGCCCACTATACCCTGCAATAGCGGCCTGCAGGTCGTCGATGGGCTGCGGCGGACCGCCCACACACTCGAAAGCGATAAGCTGGATATCGTCGATGTTCCAACCACAGTACCGCCATCCGCCGTCCGTGGAGCCCATGGTCCAGCGTAAATAAACGGTTGGTTGGTTATCCGCCACGGACGAGATATCCAGGTCCATCTCAACCCAGGACACATCAGCGATCTCACCGGTGTTCTCCCATACCGTGGTCCAGTCGGCCCCGTTGCTGCTGACCCGCACGCGGGCATGATCATAATCTGGATGCTCCACTCCCAGCCAGCGCCAGAAGGTCAGGTGCACGTCGGATTTGCCGGTGCAATCGAAGTCGTCGCTGGTGAGGTGGGTCTCGGAGAGACTGTTGGGATAGTCACCGTTGAGGTTGTACCCGTATACGTTGTCTCCGGTGTAACCGCTGGTGGGATCCGGTCCGCCATACTCCCCACCTCCGCCGGTGGGCTGACCAAATGCCCACTGTCCCTCCGTGGTCCAGCCGGGATCGGCCTCAAAGTCGTCCTCTGCGAAGGTCACAAATTCACCCACATCCGCGGCGTAAACGGTGGCCGGCGCATCAATCGGGCTGTACAGCACCCCGGCCACCGACCCTTCGGCGCTGAAATAGTACTCCGGCATGTCTGAACAGGTTGCCGGCGGCAAGATGCCGTTGTAAAGATCGCCGCCTATCGGCACCAATGATGAGCTAAGATAGGTGCCACCGTCATAGCGATAATGAAGCAATCCTGTTCCGGGCACATACGCATCGGCATTCTCTTCGATCTGCACCTTGACAGTATCGGGAACACCTGGAAGTATATTCTCCGGCAGGCCGTCGGGAAAATGGAAGCTCAAAGGAGGTGCTACCAGACCCTTGATGCAGAAATTGGCCGTTTGGTTCCACGTTGGGTTGCCAAAGTCAAAATCGTACAGATCCAGCCAGTCCGATCCGCTGCGGTAATAGCTCTGGCCGGGCTCAGAAGCCGATTCCACGATGACCCGATATGACGCGCCTAACAGGACCGGAACGTCCGAGGTGCGGTCATATGGATGTCCACCGGATGAAAGCTGCAGGTAGATGTAAAAATCGTCATCCTGGATCAGGGCAACGGCCGAGTCCAGGTCCACGGTGTGAAACCCGATGTACTGAAGCGTGTCCGACTTCTCAGAGAGCAGGCCGGTCAGCTGGCCGCCGGCAAAGCCGTCGTAGACCTTCACGGTGTAGGTCACGCTGTCGGCGGCGGTAAAAAAGCTGATCGCGGAAAGCAGCTCATCATCCTGAGCTACGAAGGCGTTGAAGACCTCGCTGACATCGGTCTTTGTGTCTCGCCAGCCATGGTAGTCGTGGTAGTAGATGTTATCATAGGACAGGGGTTCGACATCCTGGAAGGAAACGGCGCCCATCTCCGGTTGCTGGCCGCAGTGCTTGTCGTAGTAGGAGATCCAAAAGTAGCCATCCAGTCCCCAGCTCGCCCCCCAGCTGTTCTTGCACAGCCAGGCGCCATCGCCCTCCGGAGCATGGGTGGATTTGCTATCATCCCAGCCCACGATGGCCACGGCGTGGTTGGGATCCATAGTGCTGCCGGGGGGCTGGTAGTGGACGTAGCCGGACATGAACCCGCTGTCGTAGCACAGACACGTGCCCATGACCCCCTCGGCCATGATCTTCTCTTTGATGGTGTTGA
>CBDUWG010000421.1:0-1988 GCA_965370845.1 uncultured bacterium | reverse complement strand
CCGGAGATAAAAGGTGTGCTATAGGCCACGGCATAGTCGTAGCAGGCCTGAGCGGCCCTTTTGAGCTGGGCGAGTCTTTCCGGCTCGTCGGAGCTGCACCAGCAGAAGTTGTCCAGCAGGGCCAGCTGGTCGAGATCGGCTCCCACAGCGACGACATTTCGGATGGCCGTATCGATGGCGCAGGCGGCCATGTGATAGGTGTCGATTTGACTGTAAGTGGGGTATAGGCCTTGGGAAATTGCTATTCCCTTTTCAGAATGTAGAAGGGGTCTGATGACGGTCGCCGGGCCATTCACGCGGCCCTTACCCGGCAGGGGTTTTAGGACAGAGCCGCCCTGAACTTCGTGGTCATACTGTTGGGAGATGAATTCAAAGCTGGCTATGTTCAACCGGCTCAGCATGGTATGGAGAGACTCGGTCAGGTCGTCAGAAAGGGGAATTAGGGGTTCTTCGTGAGCCGCGAGCGAGTCCTTTGTCTGCATCGGTTTTGGAGGCAGCCCGTCGTGCAGGAAACTCATGTCCACATCCATGATCCGCTGGCCGTCGTATTCAACGACGCACCGTCCCGAGCTGGTGAACTCTCCGATGATGGCGGCTTCCACGCCCCTTCTGCTGATCAGCTCCGAGAACTGGTGCCATTTCCCCCGGGGGACTGCCAGGGTCATCCTCTCCTGCGACTCGGAGCACCAGATTTCCCAGGGCTCCAATCCGGGATACTTGAGGGGTAAAGCGTCCAATTTCACGAAACACCCGCCGCATTCTTTAGCCATCTCGGCCACGGAGCAGGACAGCCCGCCGGCGCCGTTGTCGGTGATGCTATTGTATAACCCCAGGTCTCTAGCCTCCTTGACGATGGCGTCACTGAGTTTCTTCTGGGTGATGGGATCCCCAATCTGCACCGCCGCGGCCGGGCTGCCCGAATCCATTGCCTCCGAGGAAAAGGTGGCCCCGTGGATGCCATCCTTGCCCACTCGTCCGCCGGCCATGACGATGTGGTCTCCCGGCTGAGCCTTTTTCTGGTGGGCTGGTCTTCCCGCGCTCTCCCGGGGGATCAGGCCGATCGTCCCGACGAACACCAGGGGCTTGCCCCGGTAGCTTTCGTCGAAGAAGAGGAAGCCCTGGGGAGTGGGAATGCCGGAGCAGTTCCCGCCCACGTTCACACCATGGATGACCCCGTTGTTGATCATTCGGGGAGAGAGCATTTTCTGGGTGAAATTTGCACCTTTGTAAAGAGGCCTGTTGTTCTGCGGATCGGCAAAACAGAAGCCGTAGATGTTGGCCACAGGCTTCGCGCCCAGGCCAAATCCGATGGTATCTCTGTTTACGCCTACTATTCCAGTGATAGCCCCGCCGAAGGGGTCCAGGGCCGATGGGCTGTTGTGGGTTTCTACTTTATGGGTGATCAGGTGGTCCTCGTCAAAAACGATGGCTCCGGAATTATCCTTGAAGACCGAGACGCAGATATCTTTTCTTCCCCGCTGCTGTCTGATTCTTTCGGTAGCGCCTTTAATAAATGTGCTGAAGATACCGTCCTGAATTTCGTCCACAGGATCGGCGAAAATGGTATGCTTGCAGTGTTCAGACCATGTTTGGGCAATAGATTCCAGCTCCACGTCCGTTGGATTTCTGCCCGCTTTGCGGAAGTATGACTGGATCGCTTTCATGTATGTGAGGTCCAATGCCAGGGGCCCCCTTCTGGTTCCATCTTCATTGGCGATCCCCTGTTTTCCGGTCACCACCAGTTCTTCATCGCTTGCCGTGAGAAGGTTGATAATATCCGCCGTTGGTTTGATATCCAGCTGTACCCTGGGGACACCCATGCCCATCCCGCCAGTTGCCTGAAATTCATCATAACCCCTGATGTGAACGCTCTGGATAAGAGGATTGGCCAGGCTTTTGGCGATGACCGCTGCGTCCTCTGCGGAGATGTCGCCGGACAAGAAGGTGATCTGGGAGCTGTAAACGCCCTGGAGGAGAGGGAATTTTAT
>CBDUWG010000420.1:0-1998 GCA_965370845.1 uncultured bacterium | reverse complement strand
TGTCCAAAATGCCATACTCGCCCTGCAGAGAGACGTTTTTATAGATGGTTTGAAAATCCACCCCGTACACCCGGCGGTAATTGTCCCACCATTCCCCATCCCCGTCGATTCCGTGGGGACTTTCGAAGGAACTGAAGTATTCGCTGTCAGCCGTGGCGGTCTTATCGCGGCGAGATGTAACGGTGGATAATTTGGGGCTGAAAGGGCGATCGTAGATACTCTCGTAGAAACTGAAACCCACATGGGTACCCAACCAGGGGCTATACCTTAAATTTCCGCCCCAGGTCTTCTCATAGAGAACATCCCGTATGGGCATGCAGCCATTTTCCTCCAGCACCTTGTTCTCCACCTTGGGAGTCATAACAATGTAGCAGTTGGCCGTGGAGTCGGGGTTGAGAATGGCGTCCTTGTCATCCCAGGAAAAGAAGAACAGACCCCTCAGTTTCCAGTAGGAGGCCTGCAGAGCGATCCCGTCCAGAGCAAATTCCTCTGTGCGGGAGACGTCTCCGATGACACCGTCCAGCCGTTTATCCCAGGAGAAACCGGACTTGCGGGGCTTGAAGAAATCGGTGTTCTCCATCACCAGCCCCTGCCCGATGGTTATCATGTAGTTACCCAAGTACAGCCGGTCCAGGTGGATGGGGCCCAGCTGTATGTTCTCAACGCCCACAAATCGCTTCACCGTGGGGAATGTGCGGGTGGTAAACAACCCCTTGTGCCCCATCTTGACCTCTGTCAGGGGCATCTCCTCCCCCAGGCCGCGGTAGCCCAGAAAACCGGCCCGGATCTTCTGACCCCATCGCAGGCGAAGCTTATGCATGATGGCCGGAGCAGCATTGTCCATGTTCAGCAGGTCCCACCAGCTCTCCTCTCCCTCGTTGAGCAAATCGTGGAAATCTCCAAAAAGAGGCGTGTTGTATAAACGAAACTGATAATTGCCGTGGAATTCAAGGCCCTTGTCCGGCTCGGAATAACGCAGGAAATTCCGGGCGTTACGGTAACCCCAGTCGGAGATGCCGGGCACTCTGCCCAGGTCCCTCATGCTGTTCAGTGTTCCAATCCTGCTGCGCTGTTCGACGATGGCCAGGGCGTCAACTGGAGAAACGTTTTGCAAATTCATCAAATCGGTGATGGTGGCCGCATTGACGTTGATGGGATCTTTGGCCTGGTCGATCCAGATATCGACGAGACCCTCATTTGTGCCCTCATTTGCGGCCCACTGCTCGATGCGGAAATAGATGGAGTTCAGCCGGGCGATTTCCTCATCTCTTTCCGTTACCGGCAGAACTTTAACCAGGGGCTTGATGCGATCGAACTTGCGCTGATCGAATCCGGGGAGTTTGCGGATCTCATAGATGCTCTTGAAATAAGAGGTATACTCCCGATATTCGTAAAGAGTCTGCGCGTCCTGTTCATCGATGGGCAGAGATCGTATCTCATCCAGGGTAGCCCGGTTAATATCCACCTGCTGAACAAGAGACCCCTCAGCCTCCTCGGCCCGGATCACCCTCACTCCCACCGGAAGGAGCAACAAACAGACGACGATCACCAAAAGGGGAGGTCTTAGAGCGGTTATTCCTCGGGCGAAAGGTTCCATCAGTTACCCCCGAAATGATAGGAGATGGACATCTGATGGGTCAACGGCAACACGGTGTGATTGATCAGAGCGTAATCAAAATGAATGCCCTGATACTTGAAGCCCACCCCTCCCATCAACCTGTCGGGTTTGGTCTGCACCCCAAAACGAAGTATCATAAAGGGTACGATCTGAGCCTCGATCCCGCCGTTAACCCGGGTATCCTCTCCAAATTTCTTGGCCAGGTCCAGAGCGGTGACCACCCCCGGATAGGGCTGGTAGGCAATCCCGAAGGTCATATATTGAGGCAAATCCTCCCGATACCCCTCGCCCATGCGCGGGCGGTTGATATTGCGTATGGCGGCGCCCATGCGCGTTCTCTTCCGCAGGACAGCCATAATGCCCAGATCAACTCCCATGGT
>CBDUWG010000419.1:0-2004 GCA_965370845.1 uncultured bacterium | reverse complement strand
CCCCCACGGGGGGGGGATAAGAGGGGGGGGGATGTTGGGTCGTTCGCCGCTACCGTACAGGCTGAGGGTCTTTCACGAGAGTCCACTTAATCAGAAGCTCTCCCGCGGAAAAGTCAGTGAAAGTGAAGCGGTCGCTGCGATAGGCCTGGATCACCGGCGCGTAGGCCAGGTTGATGTAGGGGCGATCCTCGAACAGGATCTTTTGCGCTTCCCAGATCAACTCGCGGCGCTCCTCCTCATCCATGGTGATGCCCTGCTCGCGGTATATCGCGTCGTACTCCTCGTTGCAGTAGCCGCAGTCGCTAAGCCAATCCTCTATCGACTGGCAGGTGAAACAAAACACGGCAAAGTCGGGGTCTGGGTCCCACCCCCAACCCCACAAGATCATGTCAAAGTCCCACTCCGGCTCCAGCAAGTCGTACAGGGCGTCACCGTCCATCAGCGTGGGCGGGGCCGAGATGCCGATCTCACGCAGGCCATCGGAGATGATCTCCAGGATGCGGGCAGAGGTGCCCATCTCCTCCGAATAGAGGCGGTACTCCAGCGGGTTGCCGTCGGCGTCCTCGCGGATCCCGTCGCCGTCGCTGTCCACGTAACCCGCCTCCTCCAGAATGCGGTTCCCCTCATCCGGGTCGAAGGGAATGGCCACGATGTTGGGGTTGACCCAGTCGCCCATGGCCGGAGGGAGGATGCTTGCAGCTACCTCGGCGTAGCCCGCGTAGCCCACGTCTATGATCTCCTGCTTGTCAATGGCATATTCCATGGCCAGGCGCACCGCCGGGTCGTTCAGGCTCTCGGGCTGGGTGCCGTCCACGTGGGAGTTGATGACCAGGTCATCTAGACCCAGCGACGGCATGATCACTACCTCGACGTTCTCCGCATCCTGCAGGGGTTGTACCGCCGTGTATGGGACTTCGTCGATCAGGTCAACCTCGCCGGCCAGGAGCGCCTGCACCATGGCGTCCTCGGTGGCGTACTGCTGGACGACGATGCGGTCAATCACCGGCTTGCCACGATAGTAGTCCTCGTTGGCCTCCATGATCATGTACTCGTCTTCCACATATTCCACCAGCTTGTAGGGGCCAGTGCCGATGACGGCCGCGATATCCTCGAACTCCATGATATCGTCGTAGGTCATGCCCTCCCAGACGCTCCGTGGCAGGATCCAGGCATAGTGCAGCCGGGCAGTGAGCATGAGCGCCGTCGGTTCCGAAATGGTGATCTGAACGGTGGTGGGGTCCAGGGCGACCACTTCCTCGAAACCTGTCACGTAAAGTTCCAGGGGCCCGATCATCCCCTCCATTAGGAAGTTGAGGCTCCAGGCCACGTCCTCGGCGGCGCAGGGGGTGCCGTCGTGGAAGGTCACCCCCTCGCGGATCTTGAAGGTCCACACCAGTCCATCGTCGGAGACGGTCCAGCTCTCGGCCAGACCGGGCTCAAAAGTCTGCAGTTCAGCCCACTCTATCAACCCATCGTGGAACAGGTAGCGATAGTTGTAGGCCTCCCAGCCAGTGGCCGGGTTTATCGCGTCCCAAATGGTGGTACCGCCGACACGCAGGGTGACGGGCTCGGCTTCGGGGGGAACCTCCGTGGGCTCCGCCGGGGGTGGTTCGGTGGCCTCCGCCGGGGGGAGCTTGGTGGGTACCGGCGTCTCCTTTGGGCCACAAGCCGCCAGGCCCGTAACGAGCATGGTCAGAACGACCATTACAGTCAAGAGTTTCCACATGTTGGTTTTCACGACTTTCCTCCTTTTATAAAATATGTTTGTGGTAAGACTGTTCTACAACAGGTGGCTCCACTCAGAATTCGCTATCATCACCTCCCTTCCCGAGCAGTGCGTGACGCTCGTTTTGACACAAATCCGACGTTTTACAGCACAATAGGTCCACTGGTTCGCCATCAAGGAAAAGTTCCGGGTATGGAGGAATAAAATCCACGTGAAAGCCAGTCGCATAGAAGATGTGGGTTGGTTTGGGCTGTTTGACAGACAGGTTTTCAAACAGT
>CBDUWG010000418.1:0-2007 GCA_965370845.1 uncultured bacterium | reverse complement strand
CCTGGCCTTTTCCGGCTGGGGGAAAAAGGAAGCGACCGTCGTTACCAGTGGATATGATTTCACTCTTTCCGACCTGCAGGGCGAG
Source organism: uncultured bacterium (assembly GCA_965370845.1). Classification (GTDB taxonomy): domain Bacteria; phylum SM23-81; class SM23-81; order SM23-81; family SM23-81; genus DAOVRJ01. Next base: position 1,922 of record CBDUWG010000418.1, on the reverse strand, counting down.
AAGGTCAGCTTCTCCGATTTTCAGGGCCAGGTGATCATGGTCAATTTTTGGGCGCCGTGGTGTGGTCCTTGCCGCGTGGAGATGCCGGATCTCATCGATCTGTACGATGAGTACAAAGACGATGGACTGTGCATCCTGGGGGTGACCGTTGCCTTCAAGGGCGAGGGGTCTGTTCACGATTTCGCCGAGCAGAGCGGCATCACCTACCCCGTTCTATTTGGCAACAACGAGGTGGTCAAAAACTACGGCGGGTTCAGGGGGATCCCCACTACATTTCTGTTCTCCCGGGACGGCAGGTTGTACAAAAAATACGAGGGGATGCGCTCCGGGGATGTTTTCCGGAAAGATATCGTATAGCTTCTGTAGAGAGTAAATCAGCGCAGAGGATGATGTGTGCCGCAAACGGCTCTATATACTGTCACTGCTGCTGCCACTGCTTTTGGCCTGTGGGAAAGATGGCCGGCAGGATTCTGCGCCGGGGATGGATAAGACCCCTCAAGTAGCTGAGGATAGCCCCCCGGTGGACGGCAGGGCGATCATCCTGGTGGCCGGCAGGCCGGTGCCGGTGCGGGTAAGCGAGACGCCAGAGGACCTACAGCAGGGTCTGATGTTCACCGAGGATCTGCCTGCCGACGAGGGCATGCTGTTTGTCTTCCAGAGGGAGAGGATCCTGAGTTTCTGGATGAAGGATACCCCCATACCATTGAGCGTGGCTTTTATCGACAGGAAGGGGCGCATCGTGGAGATCGAGCGAATGGAGCCGCTGGATGAGCAGACGATGCACACCTCCAGGGTGCCGGCCATCTATGCCCTGGAGATGAACGCCGGATGGTTCCAGGAGCACGGCGTGAAGGTGGGGGATATGGTGGAGTTCTGAGGTGGTTTATAGCTATCGCCGCAGTTTATGTGAAAGGCGTCTATGTGAAAAGCCCCGGGGTTTTCCCGGGGCTATCTTTTTGGGTGAGCCGGAAATTATCCGGGAACCTCGGACATCTCCCGCCAGAGAAAAGCTATTGCCGGATGAAGACGGTCACGAACAGGGCCAGATCCCCTGAACATGCAGGCTGGCCATACCGGAGTAAAAAAGTTATAGAGTTTAATGAGTTTGGCGAGTTGTTGAGTTACCACCCCACCGAGCGCGGAGTTCGGAACTCGGAACGCGGAACTGAAAAGCAAAAACAATAATATCTGGGATGGAGTAGGGGGGGAGCTCCGCACTCCGAGTTCCCAGCTCCAAGTTTGAAAAGTTCCGAGCTCCGAGTTCCCAGCTCCGCACTCTCAAAACTCGCTCAACTCTCATCCTATTTCAAAAACAGCATTTTTCTTACTTCGCAGAACTGGTCGGCGGCCAGTTGGTAGAAATAGATGCCGCTGCTCACCGCAAACCCCTGTTCGTCGCTCCCATCCCAGGTAGCCGTGTACTTCCCCGGAGCCTGATGACCATCTTTCAGGATGCGAACAAGCTGGCCGCGGACGTTGTAGATGGCCAATTTCACCCCGATCCGGTCCTCTGCGGCCCGGGCGGGTATCCGGTAGCCGATGATCGTCTGTGCGTTGAAGGGATTGGGATAGTTCTGGTCCAGGGCGAAGGTCTTGGGGACCTCACCGGATGGCTCCTCCTCCACGGAGACGGGGCCATAGGCCCGGAAGAAGTAATGAGTGAACATAGGAGCGCCGGGAGGGTCTGTGTTGATGTTGGCCGGAGTGGCCAGGTCTTCCGCATAGATGTAATAGTTCACCTGAGCGCTGTCGATGGCGGACAGCTCCGGGATCTGACCCTGGTATGTTCCGCGAACGCCGGCCACCTGCATGGTGTCAGCCCTCCAAACGGTATCCGGACTGATCAGGTACCATAACAGGGCCAGGGCGATGTCCGATTCATCCTCGATGGTGGCGCTCACCGGGAAGGGACCCAGGAATGT
>CBDUWG010000417.1:0-2022 GCA_965370845.1 uncultured bacterium | reverse complement strand
TCACAGCTGGCTCCCGGCTCCAGGGAGATGTCAAAAGCTGCCGGGCTGAGCTCTACGATGCCAAAATCCGGTCTCTGCAACTCCACAGTGAGCCGGGAATCGTTTCTGTCCGTCTCGCCGTTGTAACGAAACAAACAGGGGTTCAAATTCACTATATGGTAAAAATGAAAACCCAGCTCATCCCCCCGGTTAAAATCAACAGCAGGATGAACGCTCACGTCCGCCAGGATGTCCACCTGGCGATTGCCGGGGGCAGACGGAGGAAGTTCATACACATCCGTCGTATATACGACACTCCCGTTTCGCCGGATGTCGATCTCTATCCTGGAGGTGGCTTGCCCTGGGAGAACGTAGACATTAAAATAAAGCTGCAAAGTTAATGAGCTGAGCGTAAATGTCCGCTGCACATAATAGCCACCCCATACAGCAAGGGCACCGAATACATTCTCGCTGATTGCCTCTTCACCCGGCATGGGATCCAGCAACCGATTGCCCGAAATTTTCCGCAAGTAGAGGGTGAGATCATCGGGATCTTTCTCAAAAAAACGCAGCCGGCCGGAATCTCCGCCCCAGGCATAGCCACTGAAAAGACAGATCAAAACCAGTGCAATGCCGATCATCCGTGCTCGCTTTCTGAACATCTCCGTCCTCTGTGATGAGCGCTCCAATAGGAGCTGGGTGAACAAAACCAACTATCGTCGGATCCCCTAAAAGATACATCTGCTCTTTTTAGTGTAACACACGGGATCGAGCTTGTCAAGACCATGCTTTACAGGATGGGAAAGTACTTTTTGATCTCGGCATCGGTGACCTGGGATCTGTAGTCGTCCCACTCCACCTTCTTGTTGGCAATGAATTTCTGATAGATGTGATCTCCTAATGTCCGGCGCAACAGATCGCTTTTCTCTGCCTCGCCGATGGCCGCGTAAAGGTTCCCCGGAAGCGAGAGTATTCCTCTCTGGGCCCTTTCCTCGGCTGACATGGAATAGATGTCCTCCTCGATGGGCTCGGGCAGCTCATAGCCCTGGGAGATACCCTCCAACCCGGCCGCCAACATCACCGCAAAGGCCAAATAAGGGTTACAGGCGGGGTCGGGACAGCGAAATTCCACTCGGCTTGCCCGCTCCTTTCCCGGCTTATAGCGGGGGATACGGACGAGTGCGGATCGATTTTTCTGACCCCAGGATATATAGACCGGGGCCTCATAGCCGGCCACCAGCCTTTTGTAGGAGTTAACCCACTGGTTGGTGACCAGCACCAACTCTGCGGCGTGTTTTAAGATGCCCGCGGTATAGGCTTTGGCCAATGGGGAGAGATGGTATGAATCCTGGGCTTCGAAAAAGGCGTTTCGTTCGCCCTGGAACAGGGATTGATGCACGTGCATCCCGTTGCCGTTCTCACCATAAAGGGGTTTGGGCATAAAGGAGGCATATACTCCTTCCGACCGGGCTATCTCCTTGACCACCAGCCGATAGGCCATCGTGTAGTCGGCCATGGTTAGAGCCCGCTGAAAGACCAGGTCGATCTCGTGCTGGCTGGGAGCCACCTCATGGTGGCTGTATTCTACGGGGATACCCATCCTCTCCAGGGCAAAGACCGACTTCTTTCGCAGACGAGTGCCCATGTCCAGCGGTGCCAGATCGAAATAGCCGCCCAGATCAAGAACCTGAGTGCTGTCATTGCTCTGAAAGTAAAAGTACTCCAGCTCCGGTCCCACGTAGAAGGTATAGCCCAGATCCTCAGCTTTCTTCAGGTTCTGTTTGAGCACATAGCGGGGGTCTCCTTCATAGGGCTGTCCTTCCGGTTTGAGGATATCGCAGAAGACCATGCCGGTCTTCTGGCCATCGTCGGACCATGACTGAACCCGAAAGGTGTCCGGGTCTGGCATGGCCAAAAGATCGCTCTCGTAGATGCGACAGAATCCCTCGATGGAGGAGCCATCAAAGCCCATGCCCTCCTCCAGGGCCTCTTCTGTCTGACCGGCGGGGATCTCGAACCCCTTCAGCATTCCCAGAATGTCTG
>CBDUWG010000416.1:0-2036 GCA_965370845.1 uncultured bacterium | reverse complement strand
CGCCGGGACCGAGGCCGTGAAGGTCAGCGTGCTTTCTGTGGACAGCGAACAGATTCCCGGCAGCTACCATATCTTCCCCGGACAGCCGCCCAGGCGTCTGGACGGCAGCTCGCCAGCTCCTTTTGTGGGACCGGACGAGCAGGTGTACGGCTCCACCCTGGCCTACCCGGAGATGCTGGCTCAACTGGATGGACAGACGGATCTGGCCGGGCAGCAGATGGCCGTGGTGACCGTGTACCCGCTGCAGTACGTGCCCTTCACCGGACAGTTGATACTTCACCGGGAGCTGGAGATCACCGTGGAGAGCCATCCCGGGTATGTGTCCCGGGAGTCGTACGCCAAGTTCACCGATAAGCAGCGGGCACACTATGAGGAGATAGTCCAGGGGATGGTGATCAATCCCCAGGACGTTTTTCTGAACCCACCCATGCGTGGGGCTTCCAAGACGCTTCCGGCCGGTGATTTCGACCACGTGATCATCACATCTTCCTCTTACAGCTCATATTTCGACGATCTGGTAGAGTGGCACAACAAGCGCGGCCTGCCGGATACGGTGGTGACCACCACCTATATCTATGCCAACTACAGCGGCTCGGACAACCAGGAGAGGATCCGCAACTTCGTCATCGACGCTCACAGCACCTGGGGGACCACCTATTTCCTGATCGGCGGAGAGGATGGCACCGTGCCCTTCGAGTACAGGACCTATTACGGCGATAGCATCCCCAGCGACAACTACTACGCCGACTACGACGACGACTGGACCTGGGAGGTCTACGTGGGCCGCATCTCCGGTTCCAGCTCCACCCAGTTCAGCACGGCCATCGACAAGATCATCAACTACGAGAAGAACCCGCCTACAAGCAACTTCGCCAAGGACGTCCTGCTCATCGGCATGGACCTGACTATACCTACACAAGCACCGTATTACGTTCGTACTCCAGCCGAGGACCTCAAGGAGACGATCGACGGTTACCTCCCCTCGGGGTTCAACGTCACTAAGGTCTATGACAGCTATGGCACAAATCACGAGACGGCCACCATCAGTGCTCTCAACTCCGGCCAAAATCTGGTTAACCACGCCGATCACTCCAACAGCACCGTTCTGGGACTGGGCTATCTCAACCACGGCTCCTGGGCCCTGTACAACTCCGATGTGGACGCTCTGACCAACAATAACCAGCCCTGCAACATGATTTCCATGGGTTGCTGGGCCAACGATATGACCTACAGCGACGGCATCGCCGAACATTTCGTCATCTACAATCCCGACCAGGCCGGCGTCTCGTTCACGGGCAACACCCGTTCCGGCTGGTTCTACGTGAGATTCACCGAATATCTCTCCTGCCAGCTGGATCGCGACTGGTGGCGGGGACTGTTCAACTATGACCAATATCTTCTCGGCCACACTCTGGCCTGGACCAAGCATCAGTTCGACGAAGATTCAGATCCGGATGTTGGTAAATACTGTGAGTGGACTCTCAACCTGCTGGGCGATCCGGCCATGCCCCTGTGGACAGACGATCCGGCCAGCCTGACCGTCACTCACCCCTCCACCCTGCCGACGGGCAGCTCCTCTTTCCTGGTACACGTGGAATCCGGAGGCAGCGACCTTAACAACGCCTATGTCTGTCTGTGGAAAGAGGGTGAGGTCTATTTGACGGATTACACCAACAGCGGCGGCGATGTCACCTTCACTCCATCTCCCGGCACAACCGGGACGATGTACGTCACCGTGACCAAGCATAACTACGTGCCCTACGAGGGTTCGGCCACGGTCATCACCGGCGGATCGGATCCCAGTATCACCGTCACCTATCCAAATGGCGGGGAGACGCTGAGCACATCGGCCACCATCACCTGGACGGCCACAGATCCCGATCCTGGTGAAACCGCTCTGCTGGACATCGACCTGGAGTACAGCGCCAACGGCGGCGGATCGTGGACGCCCATCGCCACCGGCGAGTCCAACGATGGATCGTACCTGTGGGACGTCTCCGGTCTTGGTGACGGCTCAAACTACCTCGTCCGGGCCA
>CBDUWG010000415.1:0-2042 GCA_965370845.1 uncultured bacterium | reverse complement strand
CTACCGCCAGACCATAGGCCAGATCATCTGTACCACCACCCAAAAACGTGCTCCAGCCGAGATTTTTATCTGCAGCATCGCCCGAGTTGAAGCAGAAAAGAGCCATGGTCAGGGCGAGAGAAGTTGTCAGGAACACCTTCAACCCCATTTTGATCCTCCTTTTGGATGGCTTCACAGAGAATTGATCGATGATAATAAACCTCCAAACTTTAGGGTGTTTAGCCAAGGAAAATGTTTAACGATTAGTTGCAGAACACATAGTATTTCAGGAGCGCTCGTGAATCCACTTTCCGGTTATCGGCTTCGGGCCAGTTTGTAAAAATAAAGTTCAGCCCGCTTGCTTTGCTTTCTTATTTTAGTCTGGCCTTCACCGCCTCGGCCAGCCGGCGGATGCCCTCGGGGATCTGCTCCTCGCTGGGGAAGGAGAAATTCAGGCGCATGGCATTCTCTCCGCCGCCATCGGCGCAAAAGGCGTTGCCCACCACATAGGCCACATCTTGTTTCACCGCATCGGCAAACATCTCCTGGGTGTCGATCTCCTGGGGAAAGGTCACCCACAAGAACAGGCCGCCCTCCGGACGGGTCCAGTGGATATCGTGGGCCTTGGGCATATAGGTCTCCAGTGCCTTAAGCATGGCATCTCGTTTTTTGCGATAGACGCCGATCACCCGTTCGATCTGTGGCTCCAGGAGTCCGCGCTCCATGTAGCGGAGGACGATGGCCTGGGTGAAAGGAGGTGTACACAGATCCATGGATTGCTTGGCCACCTCCAGCTTGTCGATGATCTCCCTGGGTCCGATGGTCCAGCCCAGTCGCATGCCCGGGAAAAGGATTTTGGAGAAGGTGTGCAGGGAGATAACGTGACCTCTGTCGTCCATGGACAGCAGGTCCGGGGGAGAGGTGCCCTCGAAACGCAGCTCCCGATAGGGAGTATCCTCCACCAGAGGCAGGTCATATTTGTAGCAGAGCTCCAGCAGCAGCTCTCGCCTCTCAGCGGACATGGTCACCCCGGCCGGGTTCTGGAAGTCAGGCACCACGTAGATGAATTTAGGCATCTGCCCGGAGTCATGCAGCTCTTTGAGCTTGTCCCGCAGCAGATCTATCTTCATGCCCTCATCGTCCAGGGGGATGCTCACCAGATTGGCCCGGTAGCTGGTAAAGGCGTTCAGGCCGCCCAGATAGCTGGGAAGTTCCACTATGACCGTGTCCCCGGGATCGATGAAGATCTTGCTGATAAGCTCCAGCCCCTGTTGGGAGGCTGTGGTGATGATGACATTTTCCTTGCTTAGCTCCAATCCCTGAGTGCGCCCCCACTTTGCCAGAGTTATGCGCAACCGGGGGTCTCCGGCAGTCACACCATACTGCAGAGCCTTATGTCCCTCATCGGCGAGAACTTCAGCGGTGATCCGGGCGATCTCTTCAGTGGGGAAAACATTGGGATCCGGCAGCCCGCCGGCGAAGGAGATCAACCCCGGTTTGTTGGTAAGCTTCAAGAGCTCCCGGATGGCACTGCGCTTCATGTTCTTTGCGTTCTTGGAGTAAAGTCTCTGTAAGTCCATGCCGGCAGACCTCCTGTTAAGAGGGGGAACCGTTGTTGAAAAGCTGTTTAAATCCCGTTTATTAGTGTCGATATGAAACTGGATTCTGGATACTGGATTCTAGATACTGGATACTGGATGAAAAGATAGAACCAATCCTTGATTTTGGATTATAGTTCTGAGAGTTGAGAGAGTTTGGAGAGTTGGGCGAGTTGTGAGAACCTCTCTTTTGTCATTCCGGCGAAGCTTGTCCCCGCGAAACCTGTCCCCGCGAAAGCGGGGAGCGGGGAGCCGGAATCTCCGCATTGGCCGTATGCTTCACTTGTTCTGCTTTCGGAGATGCCTGCATACGCAGGCATGACAATGTTTTTCCAGCTTCGAGCCTCGACAGACAAGCTTCGTAATGAGTTTCGACACCGACAAACGAGTTTCGAGCTTCGGGGTGTACAACCGAAACTCCACGGAGCATCGCTTACCTGCGGCAACAGACCCCAACTGAGAGCT
>CBDUWG010000414.1:0-2053 GCA_965370845.1 uncultured bacterium | reverse complement strand
AGTCATCTCCGGTCATTTTCTCCTTTCCAGCGCACCCGGGAAAGTGAAAACACTCCCCGGCCAAACCCTCTGTTCCCTCCGTTGAGGGACCAAGATCACCAACAGGAGCGTTGCTGACAACTCCATTTTTCACATGGCCAGGTGGTTCGCTCAGATAATAGGCACGGTAAGGCTGCCGGCCATCAGAAAGAGCACCTTCGCCTGGGAACCCTTCTCCTGCAGAGCCTGGTCGATAGCTGCCTGAAGATCGTGGTAGGGCTTGGTAAATAGCCCTTCCAGAAGGGAATCCTGCAGATCAGTGACCCCCCATATCTGAGCCCATAGCCCGATCTCCGCCCACTTGGCCGCCTTGTGATATCCCAGTTTATATCCACCCTCGATGTGTTTTAAAACATCCCGCGGGCTCTTCGAGCTGGTCAGCAGGCGAGCAAAGGTATCTTGACCCACTCCGGCCCGGCATTTGGCCACCAGAATTAAGATGCCGTTCTCTTTCAGAGCCAGCTTGCCATTGTCCAGAGCTTTCTGGGCCTGGTACAGATTCACATCCATGGGGAAGGGGGCCACGGTGACCACCACATCCGCCTTCTCCCCCAATCTCACCGCAAAAACATCGTTGGCCTTTTCGATGATCGCGTGGAAAGAATCGCGAATATGCCCGGCGGTGCTAGCGTAAATTCTGCGCTCGCTGTCCACAACGGTCATGATGGCGAAGATCTCCTTGTCCGCCATCGCCTGCACGACATCCATCATGCTCTCGTGGACGGGATTTCCCTCCAGGACCAAAGTTTGGGCTTCCATCTTCAGGGCAAATTTATGGTTCTGCTCTATCGTTTTATATGAGCAGATGCCGGGAAGAAACGCCTTGCGACCGCCGGTATAACCGGCGAAATAATGCGGTTCCACAGAGCCGATGACCACGATCTTATGGGCGTCGGCCGCCAGGCGGTTAATATATATCTGGGAACCGCTTTTGGACTTTCCGATATAGACCATATCCTGATCGCGCCTGGCATCGTGGGCCACGATCCGGTCGCGGAACTGGTCGTGAAATCTGCCAAATATCTGTCGATACTCCTCCGCTGTCGGGGCTGGGTGGCTGCCCGTGGCGACGATGAAGCTGATCTTGTGGCTGACCAGCCGCGGAGCGAGCCCCTCCAAGACTTTGGCGGTCGGGGTCGGTCGCGTGGCATCGTTGACGATGAACAGCACATCCCGGGCATCTTCCAGGAAACGATCGAATGGTATGCACTCTCTGGGGTGGTCCAGGGCCTCCTCCAGGCCCTGCCGCTCATCTTCCACGGCCACCTGGTTGGGATGCACCACCCCGGCCACCCTCTGCTCATCCAGCTCCACCTGGAGAACATCTCGCTTACCGTAAGGAACCTGAATCTGCACTACGACACCTGTCCTTCCCGAAGGATCCGGCGACGAGTTCATCCCCGATCTATCAAGCTCCCCGGAGAACTGGCTTTAAAACAGTTCCCCGACCAGTGGAGTCTTCCAGATCTCGCCCATCACCGGGGTCACATCCTGTTCCCGGACCCGAACCATGAGCGGCAACCAGGCTAAACAGACCTCTCCCCCCTGGCCCCTTCCGGAGTCTGAAAAAACCAGAGGGGAGGATGAACATCAGAATTTTTGATCTTAGAATTGGCAAGAAGATGTCTTCGTCCCGGGCCGCAAATCTCACTCAACAGACAAACGCCTGCGGATTTCCATCGCAGCGCGGCTAACGGCGAAGACGGATCTGGGCAGCGGGTATCCCCTTGCCCAGGATGTCACGCTCAAGAAAAGTCGGCGGATGGAAAGAAGAAGGCGATCTCCTCCCGGGCAGATTCCGGAGAATCGGAGGCATGGACAGCATTATGACCCTTGCTCTCGGCGAACTCCTTTCGAATGGTCCCCTGCCGGGCATTTTGGGGGTCTGTGTCTCCAACCACCTCCCGCAAGCTCTTGATAGCATCCTCTTTTTCTAAAACAGCGAGCAGTATGGGACAGGATGACATAAATTCTATGAGGCTTTGGTAAAAAGGCTTGCCCTGATGAACATGGT
>CBDUWG010000413.1:0-2060 GCA_965370845.1 uncultured bacterium | reverse complement strand
ATCCCGCACTGGTCAAATAATCCTTGACAAGTCATAGAATATCAGAATGACAAATTTTTATTATCCTCTCAAGCTACTACCAGGAGCGCTATATAGTTTGCATCGCCGAAAGCGTCATTCCCCTAAATCAGGGCAGATTCTTTACTGCGTTCAAAACAAGATGTAAACTATAATGTGCTCCCCTTAGTAATACTTAATTTTGCTGTTCGTTATGACGATCTAAAGCAAATTTATGAACAGATCGGGCTAGGATCCGCCTTTCTCACCAGCTTCGACAACGTCAACCCAGCATCGAGGATCAAGGATCGGTTTTTCTTTTTAACGAGTCTCGGCTCTTCATCCAGTATCCAGTATCTAGAATCCAGAATCTGTTTTTCTTTTCATCAAGGATCCGAATCTACAAATATCTGCTGACAACCTATTTTTTTGTTGCCAAATCAACTGAAAAATGTTAAGATAGAATGTGACCACAGAGATCTAATCCTTTTTCCTCTCACCCAACTAACCATGAAGGATGCCAAGTTGACCAGACAGGGAGAAAATGCTCTGCAAAAAGCTGAGCAGTTTCGAGACGATGGCCTCTATGACATCGCCGCGGAGGCCTATCAGGAAGCTATCGCTCTTTTTAAGGAGGACCAGAATTTCACTCGGCAGGCCGACACCTTCTCCGCTCTGGGGGAGATGTACGACCGGCTTCTCTCCGACTATCAGAAGGCCCTGGAGACATACCAGCAGAGCCTGAGGCTCAGGCAGATGTACGGATTGAAGAACCTGAGCGATGAGTACTTCAACGTGGCCGTGCAACAGAATTTCCTGGGCAAGCTGGCGGAGGCCAGGGATAACCTGGAACGCGGCAGACACTCGGCCCAAAAAGAGGATAATCAGCAAGCTCTGGGAAAAATCCTGAATCTGTTGGGAGATATCCTGGTGGAGGAGGGATATCTGGACGAGGCAGAGGAGCATCTGCAGGCCTCCCTGAAGACGCTAAGGGAGATCGGCGACGACTACTCGATCTCCCACGTTCAGGCCAGTATCGGTCTCCTTCTGGCCTGTCGCAGCAAATACAACGAGGCCCTCAAGGCGTGCCAGAGCGCTCTCGACCAGGCCGAGAAGATCGCCGACGACGGCGCCATCGGCACAGCTCAGCTTCGCTTCGGCCAGATCCACTGGATGAATGGCAATTTCTCCGAGGCCCGGGATCATCTGCAAAAGGCCGTGGAGATCGCCCAAAGAGCCAACATCAAGATCCTGCGGGAAACAGCTCTGGATTGGCTGGACCGGTGCGGACAGGAGAAGCCTTCAGATGCGAAATCTGCTGATGAAGCATGAGCCATATCACCGTTGTTACCCCCAATGAGGAGGTGAGTGAATTGATCAGTGGTAAGCGTGGCTTCTGGGCCACGGTCCTGGGTATCATCTCCGGAATCCTTTGCTATCTGCTGGGCCGAGGATCGATCCCTTACTATCCCATCTGGATGGTAATCGTCACCATCCTCAACCGCGCTCTCATCGGCTTCTGTATCGGCACCAGCAACCTCAGATTGCCCTGGGCTGTCCACGGCATCTTCTGGGGACTGCTCATATCTCTGATGATGGCCATTCCGGCATGGGGACAGGGAAGTTCCCAAGATTTCTTCTTGCTGTTGATCGCCGGGGCCATCTGGGGATTCTTCATCGAGCTGTTCACCAGCAAGGTTTTCAAGGCTCCGGCCGTTAAGACGGGCTCGGCATAAGCTGAGCAAAAGTCGGCCAAATGACAAGAGGCGAGGGGACTCCCCCTCGATTTTTCCCGCCGAGAAAACCCCCAAGCTCGAGAATGTGGGCCACAAACTCAGCGTCCACGGGGGGACTAAAAGAAAAGGGGCCGAGGGAACAACCCTCGACCCCTTTTGTGATTCCTCAAAGAATCGGAGGGGAAGGCTCAGGTATCACTTCAGCAGCACCATCTTTCGCGTGAACACTCGCTCTCCGGCATCCAGCCGGTAGAAATACACCCCGCTGGCCAACTCATGGCCATACCTATCAACTCCCGACCACTGGACCTCATAATACCCAACCTT
>CBDUWG010000412.1:0-2074 GCA_965370845.1 uncultured bacterium | reverse complement strand
CCCCAAACCGACAATCGCGACCAGAAAACCCACAGGCAGCAACATCCATACAGCCCTATTCCCGGACACCCCAGATCCTCCTATAATGTGCCTGGGTGGTCAACACTCTTTTGACGAACTCCCGGGTTTCTGGAAACGCGATGAGCTCCACGAAGTACTCTGGATCAACCGGGCCCAACCGGCGGAGCCAGCGTCTCACGTTGCCTGGCCCGGCATTATAGGCTGCCAACGCCATCTCGGGTCGCCCCCCGAACTCCTCTAATTGCCTCCACAGGTAATAGGTCCCCAGACGGATGTTGAACTGGGGGCGCAAGAAGCTGGTGGCCGTCAGGCCCAACTGTTCCCTTATCTCCCTTCCTGTGGGGGGCATGATCTGCATCAACCCCCTGGCACCAGCAGGGGAAACTGCCAGAGGATCGAAACGGCTCTCAACCCTGATTACCGATAGGACAAAATGGGGCTCCAGGTCGTATCTCTGTGCCTCTGCGGTCACCGTCTCTAAGTAGCTCAGAGGATAGAGAAAGGGCTCCATACTCTTCTGCCAGTGGGGCTGATTCAGATTCTTCTTCGCCCTCTGGGCTAATCGAAGAGCATCGCCGTAAAGTTGCAGCTCGCCGTAAAATCGGAGCAGATCAACCATCTCCGGGGGACTTCCAGCGATGACCTTATGCACTTCCGAAAGCTCCCTGCGGCCCCGTACCAGAAGTCCCAGACGCAGAAGGATCTTGCCTCGCTGATAGTGATGGCTCACAGCGCCATTCAGCACATGTCTTCCCTCCGATTCCTCACCAAGGAGCACCTCCAGATCCGTAAAATCCCGTATCCCCTGGGAAGCACCACTCTTCTCCAGACGCGTTCTGGCTCTCTGGGCATAGTATCCCTGGGGATCCAACTGAATGACCCGCTCCAAAAGCTGCCTGGCAACACCCGCTGTGCCTGCTCGCTGGTAAGCTCTCCCGCTCCAGTAAAGGGCTCCGCTGGCCAAAGGGCTCCGCGGATAACGGTTTCTCAGTCGGTCAAAAAGGGCACAGGCGGTGGCATTGTCCCCCGACGAAAAAGCGTACAGGCCGGCTCGCCATAAGGCCTCTGTGGCCCGCTCCCGTCCGGCATATTGACGGAACAGAGCCAGACATTCTCTTTGAGCAGCTGCCAGATCTCCGCTGCGCTCGTGTAACCCGGCTAATTGCCACAGGACATCGTCGGCTAACTGGCTCCAGGGATATTCGCTGACAAACTGACCATAAAGTCTCTCGGCCAGGGCTGTTCTGCCGTCCGCCTCGGCACAGCGAGCTATCAGGTAATGGGCGGATGTAACGCGCCCGCTCTGCGGATAAGCTTGTAACAGTTGGCGACACCGAGCCTCCGCCTGGAAATAGTTCTCACTCCGATAACTGGCCTTTGCACTGAGGAATAAGGCTTCTGCTGCCTGCGGGGATTCAGGATATAACTCTACAAACCGACTCCATCCTTCGGCGGCTTCTTCGTACCGGCGGTGGTTAAAATAGACCCGGGCGGCATTGAATAATTCTCTTTCAACCAAGGGTTTCGCACGAATCACTTGCAGTTCCTGCAGAGCCTCCAGGGCCTCTGCAGTGGCTGGATACTGTTCCAGAATCTTGCCCAAGAGAAGAGCAGCCTCATCGGTCCGCCCGGCCAGGTATAATGCCCGGCCTATGGAAAGTTGAAACTCAGGCTGCCGGGCTTTCAAGTTCGGGCTGCTGGCCAGAAACTCAAATATCCTGATGGCTTCCTCGATCCTGCCTAGCTCCAGACACACTTGGGCCAGCAGCTCCCGGGCCTCATCCATCAGGAGATAGTTTTCCCCGTCCAGCAACCTGACAAGCTGGTCCTCGGCCTTCTCACCACGGCCCGACCGGGCATAACAGGTGGCCAGAAAGAAACGCAGATATCCTTCCAGGGAAGAGGGAGAAACCATCAGCTCCTCGTAGAGAGAAATGGCCCCCTCCCATCGCTTCAACTGCTGCAGACAATAAGCTTTTTGGAAACCAGCAGAAAAAGAATCCGCCGGTACTTGGCCCTGGGAAAACCACCCCAGGGCCAGGTCGAAGGAACC
>CBDUWG010000411.1:0-2085 GCA_965370845.1 uncultured bacterium | reverse complement strand
AAATTGGGAGAGCTGCTCGAAATTTTCCGTCGTAATCACAAGGTCCAGATGGTCACCGTTGGCGGCAAAAAGAGGCCCGGACAGCGTGAGGATGGGAAGCCCTGCTCCAAGCTCGCTTCCCGCCAGCGAAGTGTAGACGGGCAGCACAATCTCCATGCCGTCGGCAATGGGGTCTATGGAATCAGGCACAATGACCAAATCGTCGCCGGCCAACTCTATCGAACCTTCCAGCTCATAGCTGAAACGTGCCTGCTGGTAGGAAGCCCCTTCCCGGCCGAAGCTCGCGCTCAAGGGGCCAACCGCTCCCTCCAGGATCAAGCCCTGGTCTTCCCCATAAGACTGGAAATTGAAGCTCTGAACCGCAACCAGTGCCTCTCCCGGCAGCCAATCGACAGAAAAGGAGAGATCGATGTCCGTGGTAACGGTTACGTCGAATTCCACATCCTCATGGATGCGGGCCCCCAGTTGATCCGGGTCCCCGGCTTCGTCGGTGAGATGCATCTCCGCCGTGTATATATACGTATCCTGAGAGGTGAAGATCAGTTCGACACCGCCGGCTGTCTGCTGCCAGCTCAAGCCGCCGATACCGCCCCCAAAGCCCTTGCCGTGAAGCCCGTCCAGCCAGTGGTCCTCGAGAAAGCTTACCAGTTCGTCCATGGCCGGGTGGCCCGTGGCGTAAACCACGGTTGGACCGTCGGGATGCATCTCCCCGGCGTTCCGATAGGGATAGAGATAGTAGTCGATGTAATCTCCGATAGAAAGGTAGTCGAAAATCCCCAGGAGACCGGCCACAGAAAAATTAGTGCCTGATATGAGCCGGGTGAGGGCGTGGTCCGCGTCCAGGACGGCTTCCAGGTCTCCTAAAGCAGTGACCAGAGGTATCAAGGAGAGGGCGCTCTCAGTGCTCTGGAAACCCGCTAGCTGTGCCGGGTCTGCATAAAAACCGAAATCTTCCTGGCTCAATATCCCTGATGTGACCAGATCGTCCAGGAGTTCCAGTCCCAGATCTCCGGGATCATCGGGATCAACGGCGGAATCAACGAATCCGGCATAGATCAGATCGGAGAGTGCAGTAAAATCGAATGTAAGAAGATCGTTCAGACCGGCGGGGGGATTTTCGGCGGGATAGAGATCGAACAGGTCAGGATCTCTGAAATACACGGTTGCCGGAGGCGCCCGGGGATTACCCAGGGCGACGTCGTTCTCCACTGCAAACAGCGGCAGGGAGACATACAGTGCATTCACGTCTTCGCTCTGAACGAGCTCCAACTCACCGCCGGTCTCGTTTACCTGGACGAACCCGCCCAGATCGAGTTTTACCCGAGCTTTCTCGCCGTCGGGATGCCCGACCTGAACGGCAAGAAGTCCGGCCATTGCTCCGGTTATAATTTCCATATCGGCGGAAGCGTGAAAATCCATCGGACCGTAGGTGAACTCCTGGTCCGGCAGGTAGTCCTCCCATCGTACGGTGAAATCAAAGGCCAGGGCGGCGTTGACGGCAACGGAGAGTGAAATCGTATCCGAAAGAGCCATGTCCACTGATGCAAGGTCGGTATCGATATCCAACTCTGCCTGCTGCATGAATGAACCGGATCCATCGAAAGCAAACTGAAATCCGACTGTCTCACCGCTTCCATCCTGGAGCTCCAATAGCGTCAACGACTGGGTCTCCAGACCCGGAAGCGCGGCGATCCAATTGTCCTCCAGATACTGCACCATAGCCGCTGCCACCGCGGGGGGATCGGATTCAGTGCTCCATTCAATCGAAGACAAGAAATCGGAGAGATGAGAATCCAGATCTATATAGGCGGTGAGTCCATCCTCTCCAAATATATCGTTGAAGGACGCATCCAGGCCGGGGATGTTATAATCGGCGGCGAGAGATTGTTTCAGGGTCGCTGCAGAGGTCTCAATACTGTCGGCAAGATCGGTCAGAGCGGTGCGCATGGCCTGCATCGCCTGTCTGTTGGGAAGCTCGGAGCTGATGTTCCGCCGCACCCCGGCATCCAGGTCTTCGATCATCACGTCTCCCGGATACAGAGTGCCGTCAATATGAGCATATCCAAGGGCATGGCCGTATTCATG
>CBDUWG010000410.1:0-2118 GCA_965370845.1 uncultured bacterium | reverse complement strand
AAGCCGATGGAGTAGTGGCTGTGAAACCGGAGATATCGGGTCAGTCCATCGTCTCAGAGGACGACCTTGCGGAACGATCAGGGGTGCATATCGAACCCGGCGAATCCAGGGCGGTTCTCTTTGCCTTCAAGGCCAAAGGGATTGGAGAGTCCGTGCTCAAATTCACTGCCTACTTCAATGGCACATACGAGGGAACAAACATTTCAGAAGCGGATGCCTTGCAAATTCCGCTGGAAATTCAGGACCTTGTGGCCACGGAGACGGTGGTCGCCGTTGGAGAAACGAAGGCTGCCTTTCTGCAGAAGATCAAGATCGATGATTCCATCAGAATGGACACAGGGGGTTTGAACATCCTCCTTTCCAGCACGACATTGACGAATATTGGTGAAGGAGCCAATTACTTGGTGAACTACCCGTACGGCTGTTTAGAGCAAACTCTGAGTCGTCTGTTGGCTCTCATCCAGTTGAAGTATCTCTCGGAAAAATATGGTTTCGCTTTACAGGCGGTCAAACCCGTTGATCGAGTCATCGAGGCTAACATCAGAAAAGTTCTCTTGATGCAGCACAGCGATGGAGGATTCAAATTCTGGCCGACCAGCGATGATCCCGATTGCTATCTCTCACCTTACGTGGCGTATCTTTTTAAGCGATGCCACCAGCTGGGTTATGAAATCTCGGATGATGTTATCGAGAGATTGACCGGTTTTCTGGACGAGACAATGAGGAAACCCTGCTATTCTTTCCGTAGCTGGCCAGCGCTGGCGGAATATAGAATTAATATCCTAATGGGGCTCCACTATTTGGGGAGAAAGGATGAGACCTATTTCGAAGAATATTTCAACCGAAGAAATGATTTGAGCTACGGCGCCCAGATCAGTTTGGCTTATCTGCTTTTCCAATCGCCATCTTGGAAAAAGGAGGCGTCTATATTGCTGGAAGAAATAAAGAACGGGATGTTCATCACTGCCCAGACCGCCCATTTCGAAAGCCCCAGAGAACTCCCACTCTCCTGGCGCTTTATGTATTCCCCCACCATCACCACAGCCGAAGCCATTAAATTGTTCCTGGAGATGGAACCGGAAAGCCAATACATCGCCAAATTCGCACGGTATATTCTGAATGCCAGAAAGAACGGTCGCTGGAAAAATACATACGAGAACGCCAAGGCCATCGACGGACTGGTGGAGATCTCATTGAAGAGAGAAGCTGAACCGCCCGACTATGCGGCCAAGATTCTCATTGCCGGGGATGAGGTCTTAAAACATATATTCAAAGGCTATGAATATATACCCCGTGAGAAATTCATCCCTATGTCGGATTTGACGCAGGGGTTGCATGATATCGAAATATCCAAAGATGGCCCGGGATTTCTCTATTACATCTTCTCCTATGCATACCGACTGAAAGGACCTCAGGTCGCTCGTCATGAGGGATTCTCCATCAAACGAACGGTTCGAAACACCGAAACGGGCAAGGAGATCGTAAGATACGAAGATGAGCCGCCAAGAGCAGTTGAGATCCGATCTGGCGATGTCTTAGAGGTTGAACTGGAGTTCTCTGTGCCGCAGACCGGGTATCATCTGGTCATCGACGATCCCATACCCGCGGGATTGGAGACCATCGACGCCTCGCTGAAGACGACTTCCACAAGATATGAAGCGCCATCACAGGAAAGAGCAACTCGTGGTCACGATATATCATACGGCTATGGGGGACATCCCATCAATCACACGGAATTGCGAGATGACCGCGTCGCCCTTTTCGCTGACGCTGTGCGACCGGACATCTACCAATATCGATACATGCTGCGGGCGACGACCTCGGGCACCTTTCTCTGGCCGGGCGCGAAGATCTTCCTGATGTATGAGCCGGAGCAGTTCGGGACCAGTGCGGAGGGGTTTGTGAACATTACAGAATAAAAACAGGGGGTTATGCCCTCTCTGCATCATGCACCGTATAGACCATCCCCTCGGTAGCTAACATGACTGCACATGCTGGCATCTGCGTCAAAAAGGATGCGTTATCGCCCGAAAAGAAAAGCCAATGGTGTTGAGAGTCCCTATGGAAAGATCGATGAGGCAATCACCCATTAAGAAGAGAGATCCAAACTTGAAAAGA
>CBDUWG010000409.1:0-2124 GCA_965370845.1 uncultured bacterium | reverse complement strand
TCCCCAACGCTGTCGTCCACATACAGGGTCTCCCACTGGGCGATCCGGGCCGGGCCCAGGGCCGCAAAGGCCAGGCTGAAGATGGCCAGGAACAAAAGAGTTGCCAGCCGTTTCATCTCCATCCTCCTTGTGTGAAGTGGGTTGTATTTGGGATTATGCAGAGCACAGGACCTGTGAAGATCACCTCCTGTTTCAAATTGGCCGTTTGCAAATTAGCGGATGAGCATCATCCTTTTGGTCTGTTGCCATTCTCCTGTCCGCAGACTGCACAGGTAGATGCCGCTGGCCGCCGGGCTGCCTTGCTCATCTCTTCCGTCCCAGGTTACCTGGTGGTTCCCGGGCTCCAGGATGTCGTCAACCAGGGTAACCACCTTCTGTCCCAGAATATTGTAGACTTGCAAGCTTGTCCGCAGAGATCCTCCGGCTAACTGAAAAGCGATGCTGGTTCCGGCATTGAAGGGGTTGGGGTAGTTTTGTAGCAGAGCGCTGCTGTTGGGCAGCAGTTCATGGTCAGCGATCTGGACCGACGTGCCGGAACTGGTACTCTCGTTGTCTCCGTCGTCGTAGGCGACGACCCCGTAGCTGTAACTCGCTGCCGAGTCCGCGGAAGTGTCGTAGAATTCCGTAACAGGTCCGATTGTGATGTGGATCAGTTGTTCCGGGTCGTTCACATCCACGGATGATCCGGTGGAACGATAGACCCCGTAGTAGGCGGGAAGATCACCGTCAGCGGCCGGCATAGGTTCTGTCCATTCCAGTTTGATCTGATCTTCCTGCATTGGTGAGACCGTTAGATCGAGTGGGGCATTGGGGGGCATGTTGTCCTTCCACCACATGGGCGGCACCGTGGCCAGGGTGCGGAACCTGTCCGCCCCCAGCTCAGACCAGTAGTAGCCATCACTGGCATCGAGACTCCCGGAACGGAACAGGAGCACGCCCGCGGCGTCCTCCGCCCGGGCGGTGTCGATCTGGGCCTCGATATGGGACCACCCGCCGAACTCACTCATTCTGTAGGCGGCGATGCCGGCGTAAATGTGCCGCCCGTAAGAATAGTGGGTCCACTCGTCGATGAGCGGGGCGAATTCGTTCATGGACCAGTAGATCATCGGAGCCAAGTAGTCCACGATGCCCCGGGAGGCCCACAGCCGGGCGTCCTGATAGACGGTGTTATAACAGTCCCAGCCGGAGCTGGGGTAGTTGTAACGGCCGATGACCGCCGCCGAGATCTTGACCATGGGCTTGACGGAGATGGCCGCCTGGTAGAAGTTCTGCAGAAAATCAGTGATCTGATCCCGCTGCCACTGTTTCCACTGCTCTATGTCCTCACCGGGAGAGATGCCGTACTCCTGGTGGAACAGTGAATCGGTGACCAGATCTCGTGAGTACACAGAATGCGGATAGCGGATGTAATCGAAGTGGATGCCGTCCACGTCGTAGCGCTCCAGAACATCCATGGCCACGTTGTGGATGTGCCCGGTGACTTCCGGGTTGCCCGGGCTGACGCTGACGTAGTCGGAGGTCAGGGGCATGGGCGTTGCGTTCCAGTCGGCGCAGAGCCATTCGGGATGTGCGTTGTACATGTGCTCCGGGTCGATGCCCGTTGGTGGGGGGGTGGTGCCCTTCCAGCAGTTGAAGGTGTTCAGCCAGGCGTGCAGCTCCAGGCCGCGCTGGTGGGCCTGATCGATGGCGTATTGTAGAGGATCCCAGCCGGGATCGGTGCCCAGGCTCCAGGGGTAACGGCTGGTCAATTCATAGGCCCAGGGCTCGTAGTTGGAGCTGTAAAAGGCATCGCTCTGCCCGCGGATCTGAAAGACGATGATGTTGAAGTGTCCCTCCACGGCCCGGTCCATGATCCTCTTAATGCGGATCTTATATGTCGAGGATAAGGATCCGCCCGTTTCGGTGGTATACTCCCAGCGGGTCACCCAGATGGCTCGCGCCTCCGGGTTGGCGGCCCGGGCGGTGCCCAGAGGTATGGCCAACAGGATCAAGACCATGAGAGCCGGAAACGGATTGTAGTTGATATGACCGAATGACATTATGTATTGCGCGAAGCGCTCTTCCTCCTATTCGTTATTCTCTCCGGCCGTTTTTTCCTCGATCAGCCGGTCGAAGGGAAAGGTC
>CBDUWG010000408.1:0-2128 GCA_965370845.1 uncultured bacterium | reverse complement strand
CCGGGGGGCCACAGGGGGGGTGCAGACATGAGGGTCGAGGTGCGAGAGGGCCGTCCTCGTTTGATGGTGCGCATTGCCGTTGTGCAGGGTGAGCAAAACGTTCGCTTTGAGGCTGATGGATCGTTCGCCGTGGAGGACGATTGTCACAGCAAGAAGACGGAGGGAAAGCCCGAGGAGGTTTGGGAGGTGCGGCTGAAAGACGGTCAGGCGGCTAATTTTGCCCATTACGTGCGCAGCGATCTTTTAACGGACGATGGCGAAGCAAACCGGGTATTGAAAGAGCGGCAGAGCCAGGATCCTTGTGCACATCTACTGTGTGTTGGGCAGCGGGTGGAACACCGGGAGAAGGTGATCCTGGACAACCGGGAGTACTGGGTCTGCATGGGGCCGTATGCTTCAGAGGAGGAAGCTGGAGAGGTCAGGGCCAGGTCGGAGCTGGGCAAGACCGCCCTGGTGCTTCCGGAGATGACCGGCGTGCCCCGCGGTCACATAGAGGTGCTGGGTCCCGACGGCATGGTTCGGTGTCTGGGCCGGTGGGTGAGGGTGCAGACGGTCGATTCCGGCCAGATCATCCTGCATGATACGCCTGTGGGCCGCGACTTTCACTGGCAGCACCGGGAGAAGCTGTCCTACAGGGGGACCGTGGAATTTTTGGTGGGCAACGATGGCAAATTGCTGGTCGTCAACGAGCTGCCCCTTGAGGAGTATCTGGTCAGCGTCAACTCCTCGGAGATGGACGCCCGCTGTCCCCTGGAGCTGCTCAAGGCTCAGACCGTGGCCGCCCGGGCCACCATCCTGGCCACGGCGGGAAAACACCATCGGCAGGAGCCCTTGGATCTGTGCAATGGCGATCACTGCCAGTGCTACTATGGGGTGGTGCGGGAGGGGCCGGCATCGCGGCAGGCTATGGAGGAAACCCGGGGAGAGATCCTGGTCTCCGACGGTCAAATCTGTGACGCCCGTTACTCAAAGGTGTGCGGGGGGATCATGGAGGCCAACGAGTATGTTTGGCCCGGGGAGCCCATTCCCTATATGCGCTCCGGGGTCGACGCTCCATCCCCCCGGGCGGCGGAGGGGTTTTATCCCATCTCCTCGGAGGAGCAGACCCGCCGATGGATCGAGGCCACGCCGCAGGCATACTGCAACCCGGATGTGCCCGATCTGCCCGACTACCTGGCCTACGCAGGGGACTACTTCCGCTGGCAGGTCTCATATGACCGGCAGGAGCTGGAGGAGATAATCGCCAGAAAAAGCGGTTGTAAGATCGGCACCCTGCTGAAGCTGGAAGCCCAGATCAGGGGAGAATCGGGCCGCATTTCGCAACTGGCGGTGGTTGGTAAAGATGGTATCCTGGTGCTGGAAAAGGAGTTGGAGATCCGCCGGGTCCTGTCCGAATCTCACCTGTTCAGCTCCTGTTTCGTTGTCGATTACGATAAAGATTCACAGGGCCGGATCGAAACCGTTACCCTGCGTGGGGCTGGCTGGGGTCACGGGGTGGGATTGTGTCAGGTGGGGGCCACCATGATGGCCGTGCGGGGGAAGAGATACGAACAGATCCTGGCCCATTATTACCGAGGGTCAGAGCTGAAGAAGATTTTATAAGAGAACATAAGGTAATAAAATAAGTTAGCGGAGGGAATAATGCCCACCATCAGTATCCTGTTGCCCATCTACTACCAGGACCAGAACGTTCAGTTACAGCTCAGCGGCCTTTTCGACCAGGATCTCGAGGACATCGAGATCCTGATAGTCGATCACTGTGGACAGGGAACCACATCCCGCCCGGCCAGAGAAGTTCTGAAATCAGAGAAGAGAGCGGTGGATCTGCCCGGGCAGTTCGATAACATCGCCGCCATGCGCAACCTGGCCCTCTCCCGGGCTCAGGGAGAGATCTTCATGGAGCTGCCGCCCAACATCCGGCTGCGGCCCGAGGCCTGCCAGGCCCTGCTGAAGGCTGCCCGGGACAACCCCAAGGCGGCCATGTTCTACGCCAATTTCTATGAAGTGCTGCCCGATGGCACGCGTCAGACCAAGACGCTGATGGACTATTTCGGGGATGTCACCGAACGCTTCGATTTCGGGCACGTCCGGGCCTGCCGCACCCAGACGCTGAAGGAGCTTTCTGGCT
>CBDUWG010000407.1:0-2138 GCA_965370845.1 uncultured bacterium | reverse complement strand
CGCGCCGTTGATGCCCGGCGGTATAAGGATCCCTCATCTCCACCGCTGTGGCCAGAACATGAACGATCTCCTCCAGGAGGCTCTGCAATTTCTGGTAGCTCTTCTTCAACTCCTCCTCGGCTTGTTTGCGCTCGGTGATGTCTCTTGTCAAGGCCATAAAGGCCTTGGGCATCCCTTTCGTGTCCCTAATCAACGAGGCGGACAACTCTGCTGGAAAACGGGTGCCATCTTTCTTTATTAGGGTGTACTCAACATTTCTGACACTTCCTGTTTCCAAGGTCTTCCGTGCATTATCCTCGGCACGTTGGCGATCCTCTGGGATGAAGAACTCGAAAGTCTTTTCCCCGATCATCTCCTCCACACTCTCAAAACCTAACAATACTGCCACCTGCCGGTTACACATGAGGATTTTGGAGTCCAGATCAGTTAGGGTGATGGCATCTGGGGAAGTTTCGATGACACCACGGTAACGCTCCTCGCTCTCCCGCAGCGCCTTTTCTGCCTTATGTCTGCAAAGAGCCATCTCCACAGTGCTTCGCAATTCTCTATCATCAAACGGCTTGACAATATAGCCATAGGGTTCTGTCGTCTTGGCCCGCTGGAGAGTTTCCTCCTGTGCATAAGCGGTGAGATAAACAACGGGAATGTCGAGGCGGCTGTGGATCTGGGCAGCGGCTTGAATGCCGTTCCCATCGCCGCCGAGCACAATATCCATGAGCACCAGGTCCGGCTTCAGCTCTTCCGCTTTGCTGACCGCCTCTTCTCCTGAAGACACAATGGCGGAAACAACATACCCCACGCTCTGCAAACTTCTGCCGATATCTGCTGCGACTATCCGTTCATCTTCGACGATCAAAATACTCGCTTTAGCCATTTATCTCACCTGGGGCTCAATGGTGAACTCGCTCAGCCGACTCGACGCTTGTCGCCCGGTTTCTCTTCGCCTGGTACATCCGCTGATCGGCGCTGGCCAGCACTTCCTCTACGGATTCAGAACTATCCGGATCCCAGACGGCATCCCCGACTGATAATCTGACAGGAAAGTCAAACGTCCCCTTCGTCTCATTCCAGCGAGCGAGCTCCTCTGTTAGGCGCTGTTTCAAAGCATCCGTACCATCTTTCAGCTCCGGCATGACGATGAGAAA
The DNA here is from genome assembly GCA_965370845.1 of uncultured bacterium. Lineage (GTDB taxonomy): Bacteria > SM23-81 > SM23-81 > SM23-81 > SM23-81 > DAOVRJ01. Next base: position 993 of record CBDUWG010000407.1, on the reverse strand, counting down.
CTCGTCACCGCCGTAGCGCACGATCATCTCGGCCGCCCGCACCTGTGTTTGCAGAAAGGCCGCTATTTCTTGAAGCACCCGGTCGCCCGTTTGATGCCCATGTTTATCATTGATCTGCTTGAATTTGTCCACATCGATCATCAAGAATCCGATGGAATGCTCGTGTCGTTTGGAACGCTCCAGCTCCTTCTCGATGGTCTCCCTGAAGTGACGGCGGTTGTAAGCACCGGTCAGCGGGTCACGGGTGGCCTGTTCGCGAAGCTTCTCCTGCAGGCGAATTCGGCGCACCGCCTCGATGGTGTGCCCCAGCAACAGCTCCAGCAGCTTGACGTCATCTTCGCTGAAAGCACCCGGCTCAGTGGAGACCACCTGAAACACGCCGATATCACCTATCGGCGCGCTGATCCCGGATTTGAATTCCTCTCGCGTCGGCCTCGCCTCGGGCACTTCATCCAATTTATTAAAGAGTATTGACTTGCCTGTTTTGTGGGTCTTGCTGGCCAGGCTGGTCTCATAAAGGTCTGTTTCTGTGCTCGCCTGGCGAGGCAACTCAGAAGATGTCGCCTTGACCACCAGCTTGTTCCCCTCCACGATGTCCAGGGTGCACATGGTGAGGGTAAGTATCTTCTCGGCCGCTTTGACGGTCAACCGGTATATCTCATCTTCGGCCCGACAGGATTCCAGGCTGTGAGCCGTCTCAAGCAGCCCCCCCATCTTCCTGCCCCACTCCCGCTGTGCCTCTTCTGCCCGCTTGCGCTCAGTGATCTCAGCCTGCAAATTTTTGTTCGTCTCTTCCAGGTCCTGGGAGATGTTCAGCATGGCCATTTTTTGCTGCTCGCTTCTGGTAAATTGCTCTTTCAACTGCGCAGTTCTCTCCGCCACCTTTTGCTCAAGACCTCTGCTGTACTCTTCCAGCTCTTCTTTCGATTTTTTCAGCCGAGCGGTCATGATATCAAACGACCGGGAAAGTTGGCCGATCTCATCTCTTGCCTG
>CBDUWG010000406.1:0-2138 GCA_965370845.1 uncultured bacterium | reverse complement strand
AAAGTCACTCTCAAGAACGTGACCAAGATTTTCGACAAGACGGTCAAGGCTGTCGATAATATCAGCATCGACATTGAAGACAAGGAATTCGTGGTCCTGGTGGGGCCATCGGGATGCGGAAAGTCCACCACTCTGCGCATGATCGCCGGGCTGGAGGAGATCACCGATGGGGAGATATACATCGGAGACCGGCTGGTCAACGACGTTCCGCCCAAGGACCGGGACATCGCCATGGTCTTCCAGAACTACGCCCTGTATCCGCACATGACCGTCCGCCAGAACATGGCCTTCGGTCTGAAGCTGCGCAAATATCCCAAAAAGGAGATCTCTGAAAGGGTTCAGGAGGCGGCGGAGATCCTGGGCATCGGCGAGCTTCTGGAGCGCAAACCCAAGGCCCTGTCCGGCGGGCAGCGCCAGCGGGTGGCTGTGGGACGGGCCATCGTGCGCAAGCCGGAGGTGTTTCTCTTCGATGAGCCTCTGTCCAACCTGGATGCCAAGCTGCGCGTGCAGATGAGAACCGAGATCAGCAAACTGCACAGCCGTCTGGGCACGACCATGGTCTACGTTACTCACGACCAGATGGAGGCCATGACCATGGGCAGCCGCATCGTTTTGCTCAAGGACGGCGTGGTGCACCAGATGGATACTCCTCTGAACCTTTACCAGAAGCCGGTGAACAAATTCGTGGCCGGCTTCATCGGCAGCCCGGCCATGAACTTCATGGAAGGCAAGCTGTTGGACGATGGAGGCTTGATTTTCGACGAGGGTAATTTCAAGGTAAAAATTTCCTCCAAGATGACCGAGGAGCTGAAGCCCTACGCCGGCAAAGAGGTGGTCTTTGGGCTGCGCCCCGAGGATATCTACGAGCAGGGTCTTTGTGAAGGAGCCCGGGAGAGGGTTCCGGCGCAGGCCACTCTGGAGGTGCTGGAGCCCATGGGCAACGAGCTGTTCCTCTATCTGACCACGGGGACTCACCCTATAGTGGCCAGGGTCGATGTCCACGAGGAACCGGAGGTGGGTCAGAAGCTGGACCTGATCTTCGACATGAGCAAAGCCCAGTTCTTCGACAAGGAGACCGAAAAGGCCATCGGGTGAGGCTGTGCGAAACGCCGCCGTCGGGCAGTAGTTGTCCGGCGGCGTTTTTGTGTGCTGAGTAGAGGACTGCGATCGAGGAAATATGATGCAGAAAACCACAGACGTCAGTGGTTTGCTGGAGAATCGGGCGCACAGGGCCTATGAAATCCTGGAAAATTGTACCCTCTGCCCGCGGGGGTGCGGTGTCAACCGGCTTGCCGGCGAGCGGGGATTCTGCCAGGTGGCAGCGCGGGCCAGGGTTTCCAGTGCCGGGCCTCACTTCGGGGAGGAAGCCCCTTTGGTGGGCAGAAACGGCTCAGGAACCATTTTCTTTGCCGGATGCACCCTGGGGTGCCTCTTCTGTCAAAACTATGATATCAGCCACCTCGTAGCTGGAGAAGAGGTCTCTGAGACGGAATTGGCCGGACAGATGCTTTCCCTGCAGCGTCTTGGTTGTCACAACATCAACCTGGTCACTCCCACCCACATAGTCCCGCAGATTCTGGGGGCTCTGGCCGAGGCTCGCCGAGAGGGGCTGGATCTTCCGGTTGTGTACAACTGCGGCGGTTACGAGTCCGTCGAGACCATCAAGCTGCTGGAGGGAGCGGTCCAGATCTATATGCCGGACTTCAAATACGGGGACAACGCCGCGGGCAAGAGATATTCCGGCGTCGATGACTACTTCGACCGGGCCAGCGAGGCCACTAGGGAGATGCACCGGCAGGTGGGCGATCTGATTCTGGACAGGGAGGGCATCGCCCAACAGGGTCTTTTGATCCGCCATCTGGTGCTTCCCGAGGGGCTGGCCGGCACCGAGAGGGTCATGGAGTTCATCGCCGGGGAGCTGTCTGCGGATTCCTACGTGAACGTCATGGCCCAGTACCATCCCGAGTTTCGGGCAGCGGAGTTCCCGGAGCTGGATCGGAGGATCACCCGCCAGGAGTATCAGCAGGCCATTGAAATCGCCAGGGGATGTGGTATAAGCCGGCTGGATGGTGAAAGCCTCCCTCTCCCACCCATCCCCGGTGGCAGTAAGCAGTAAGCAGTAGGCAGTCAGCAGGAGG
>CBDUWG010000405.1:0-2145 GCA_965370845.1 uncultured bacterium | reverse complement strand
CATCTATGGCCGTGCCCTCCACATCAGTGGTGTACATCTTTTTCAGATCTGCCAGCATGGGGTTGATAAGTCCATAGCCACCCGCTTTATATCCCAGGTGGACGTAGTCGGTTCCGTACACTTTCTCCGGGAACTCATCCTCGATGATCGAGTCGATAGCCAGCATGGCCTGAACCTGTCCGGTGGGCCACAGGGCCATGATGTACATCTTGTGATTTTTCTCACAGCAGTGTCGCAGCACGGCGAAAGCCATGGGTTCAAGCTCCGGGGCAGTGCTGGGGCCGTAGTCGAAGGGCAACAGGATCTTGGACCCAGGGGGCAGGCTTTCTACCTTGTCGAAGATCTTTTGTACGATGAGTGTGGGACATTCCTTGAAGGAGATACGAAAGATCAGCGGGACGATCACCGCCAGGGCGATGAGCGAGAAGATGACGCGGCGATCGAGATTTCCCATTTTAGTCAAAAAGCTCATTGGACGCTCCTTTGAAGGTTCTCACTCGCCTGCGCCTAAATAGGGACGCTCGATGCCCAGGATGATCCTCAGGGAGGTGGAGATCACCCCCAGGGAGATGCCGATCATGATAGCCCTCTGGCCGGCAGTGTTGGGCCAAGCCATGATCCAATTGGCCAGGGTGGGGATGTGTAGAAACTCAAGTTTTGGCGGCAGCCAGAAGGTGAAATAATGGCCGATAGGCGTGCGTCCCACCAGGATGATGAAGGCGGCGATGAGCAGGACGGTGGCCTCTTTGGTCTTGGCCCGGAAGGCGCGGTAGGACGCCGAGGCCACATAGAAAGCTAATAGGCTGAACATGGTGGCCTGCAGGGGATTGAAGATGGCCTCGAACACAAACCGAAACCACGACCCCTCGGCCAGAAAATCCCCCCTCAACCCGGGCGGCCCCCCGATTTTCAGAAGACCGATGATCAACATTAACACAAAGCTAACCACGGTGACCGTGCTGTACTGCCAGTCGCGGGATTTTCTCTGTATCTTTTTGAAGTGCACTTTGAGCAGGTTGCCACCACCCAAGATGAAGGCGAATACGGCGATGATGTCGAAGTAGACGGACAAGTTCTCGTCTAAAGAGCTGAAGGGTGTGTGAGGGACGAACATGGCCACGATGAGGGCCATGCCCACAACGAAGGTGATGATCATCGGAATTCGTCGGCGCATAGTCTCCTCCTGGCCTTAAAATTTTAGTGAAAACAGCCGGGTGATGAAATCGCTCGCCCTGGCGATGGCCGGGCTGCCTGTCAGGACGCGAGCCGTCTCGAAGAGCACTCCCAGGCCGATGAACAGCATGGCGATAAGCTTGCCGGCATCCTGTCCCTTGAGGCTGCCTATCGCACGGGGATCTCCGGACAGATATGCGCTGGCGGCGAAGAGCTCCTCGCCGATGAGCGTGTAATCGCAGGCGGCCACGAAGAAGGGAAGCTGGGCCGGCATGGCTGTGCCGGCCACCTGGATGGCGCCGATGGAGTTGCCCGTCTCGGCCAAAATGAGAGATTCGGCGAAGAAGGCGCCCATGTAAAAACAAGTGGCAGGTTTATCTCGTACCATGATTCCGTCGATGGCCGCCACATAGCCGAATTGCTCGTCGGTGATGTAGTGGACGATATCATCGCTGTAAGCATCGGGCCGCCCGGCGCTGAGATAGGCCTGTTTGACCGTCTCTCTGGCAGCGGTCAACACCAGGGATTTGGAGACGGGCACGTCCAATTTGGTGTCGTATTTGGCCGTCATTTTGGCCAGAGTGCCCAGGATGCTGATGCTGGCGATGGTCTGCACGTCGTCTAAGTCCAGAATGCCCGGAACATACAGCACCGATTTGCCCATCTCCGTGGCCCGGCCCACGGCCTCTTCCACGGCTTCCAGGCCGGCGATGCGGCGAATGAAGACCTTTTTGCCCCTCTTGGCTCGCTCGATAAACAGGATGATGAAGAAAGAGATGATAGCGGCGATGACCAGCAGGTTGATTCTCTCCGCGTTGAACCACTGCTGGTAGGAATGAACGGGAGCAGATGGTGCGGAGTCGGAGTGAAAATCGCCGGCTTTGGCTCTGATTTTGTAGTAGTAGGTCACCTTATCATCGGTGGAGCTGTCCGTGTAGTTGTCCACACCCTTATGAGTAGAGCTGATCACAA
>CBDUWG010000404.1:0-2155 GCA_965370845.1 uncultured bacterium | reverse complement strand
GACTTGAAGGCTCTGGGCATGGGCATCGCCTTCGACAAAAAACTGGCGGATTTCCGGAACATGTACCGCACAGTCCATGTGTGGATCGATACGGTGAAGCACAAGACCTTCGTGGAGGTCAACGAGGAGGGCACCGAAGCGGCCGCCGTGACCAGCGTGGAGATGGCTTACGAGTCGGAGACCATCCCCGATTTCCGAGCAGACACACCCTTCGTGTTCTTGATCCGGGAGAACGAATCTGGAACGATCCTGTTCATCGGCAAGATCACAGACCCCACGCAGGGAGGATAATTCCCCTTTTTCAGAAACTTTATTCGCAAAGCGAAAAGGGCTGGCAACCGCGCCAGCCCTTTTCAACACCTTGCGAGATTCGAGAGTCGAGGGAAAGAAAAAAACCGATCCTGGATGCTGGATGCTGGATCCTGGATACTAGATTCTGGATACTAGATAAAATCTAAGACAATGCAAAGGCCGAGATTCGAGACTCGAGATTCGCAAAGACAAAGCTTACTGCCTCACCGCTTCCCCGGGCGAGGAAACCTCGCCCCTACATTTTTATTCATCTTTTCCATTTGCGAGAAAGGGCGCATCTTGATACACCCCTACGAATCTCGAGTCTCGTGTTTTTTCTTCCCGATCCCCGGTTTTTTTCTATTGCCATTGCTATTGCCCCTCTACTCCCCTCCGTATCGCTCTTCCTTCCACGGATCTCCACGCATGTGGTACCCGTTGCTCTCCCAGAACCCCGGCCGGTCCTCCTTCATGAACTCCAGCCCGTTGGCCCACTTGGCGCTCTTCCAGAAATAGAGCCTGGGCACCACCAGACGCAGGGGATAACCGTGGTCCGGGGTCAGATCTTTCCCGTTCACCTGCTGGGCAAAGAGAACGTCCTCGGCGAAGAAATGCTCCAGGGGAAGGTTGGTGGTAAACCCTCCCATGGTGTGAACCATGACGAACCTGGCTTCCGGGGAGATACTGGCCAGCCGGCGGATCTCCTCGGAACTGACCCCCTTCCAGAGCATATCCAGCATGGACCACCCGGTGACACAGTGGATGTCCGAGTAGACCTCAACCCTGGGCAAATCCCGGAACTGATCGAGGGACAGCTCGATTTTCTCCTCCACCAGGCCGAAGATCCGAAAATTCCAGGCAACCTCGTCGAATGGGGGAACCTTCCCGGCATGGAGAACTGGCCAGCTCTGCACCAGCCTTTGTCCCGGAGGGACCCGATTTTCCCTCTGGGTGTCGGGGCTGATGATCACATCTCGGCCTTCTTTTGGCTTCATCCCTGAATCCCCTGGACTACTAGGCCAAGACGTCGGCCTCTGGAATCGCATGGTCTGATGATCGTGCCACTATGCAGACCTGCACGTCGATCCAGACCTCATTCTAGCATCGCGTGGTGACTTTGTGGCCCACAACCACTCCACAATCCTACCTGGCGAAATACCCCTCCTTTGCCCGCACGGTGTACTCGGTCCCGGGAACCTGGACCTCTATCACGCGCCAGGCGCGATCTCTGATCCGATTGGTGGATGAGTATCCGATGCTGTACTGGCTGCGCAGCTCTTTGGCGACGAGCTCATACACTTCGGCCAGATCCTCCACGGTGGGTGGGAAATAGGCCCGGCCACCACTCTTCTTGGCCAGATCCTGCAACACCTCCTTGGCCACACCCTTCCCCAGACCCAGCGAGTAAATGGTGACGCCTGTCTCCTTGGCCGCCTGACCGGCTTGCTCGAGAGTGTGCACACTGCCAGGCTTTTTGCCCTTCTTGTCCTCGTCCTTGCCGTCGGTCAAAAGAATAATGGCTGTCCTCCCCTTCTCGCGCTTCAGATAATCACAGGCCATCACCACGGCATCGTAGAGGGCCGTTCCTCCCTGAGCTTTTGTCTTTTGAATGACCTGTTTGAGTTGGTTCGCGTCAGAGGTAAACGGCTGAATCACTTTGGCCCGATCGGAAAACTCGATCACCATGACCCGGTCCACCGGCCGGATCTGAGAGACGAACTGGACGGCGGCTCCCTGAACGCCCCGCATGTGGCGTTTCATGCTCCCGCTGACATCCAGCACCATGGCCATGGATACAGGGGTCAGCTCCCGGCTAAAGCGGAGTATCTCCTGGGGGATACCATCTTCCATGACGGAAAAGCTT
>CBDUWG010000403.1:0-2163 GCA_965370845.1 uncultured bacterium | reverse complement strand
GGTGGTATAAAACAGACTGATATTCGCCGCTGTAACCTGAAGCGCCTGCGTCGGCACGAGGATAGGATCATAGGCGGCAGCTCCTTCTGCGATTACCACGATCTCATCGGCCATCACCGGTGAACTTCCGGGGATGGTGATGGTGTGAGGGGCGGTAAAGCTGACAATGACCGCAGGCTTACCACCGGTCGTACCAGCTTGATACACCACGGCGCAGGCCATATTAGCTATAGTTTCGCTGCAAGTAGCAAACGGCTCTCCGGTCTGTCCGCACTGCTCATCAACCAACATCGTTCCATTGTATGCTTTGACGTTGTACGATGACGCACCTACAGGCGATAGATCGACATTGTAATTCAGTATCCCAGCCAGCCCGCCGGAGAGGGAAAGCGCACCAATTGTTGAACCACCACCATCTACCGCAGCCATTCTTATGAATCCACCGATCGGAAATGTCGATGGGTCCACTTGCCCCAAAGTCACGGCGCCAAAGTCTGCCAGTGCAAATATCAACTCAACACCATCGTCTCCGCTGGACCCGATGTTCGAGACAACCAGGCCTACTCCCCACAGATCTCCACCGTCGAGGATGGCTCCCCCCAATACCCCATGCGGTATACCCCACGCTACTAGGGCATCGGTGTCACATGCGTCGCCAATACCATCAGTGTCCAAGTCAAGCTGAAGTGGGTTCCAATTATCAGGACAGTTGTCGCACAGATCGCCAACACCATCAAGATCGCTGTCCTCCTGACCCGGATTGGCAACTTCCCAGCAATTGTCGCAGACGTCGCCGACCCCGTCAACGTCGTCATCTGCTTGATCGGCATTTAAAATGTCCGGGCAGTTGTCATAGGGATCCAGAATACCATCGCCATCAGAATCTGGTCCCCCGAGGAAGACCATAGCACGCTTGGGTTGGTACGATCCTCCATATGCGCTGACGAGCAGGTCGTCATAACCGTCTGCGTTCACGTCGCCGGCCGGTGACAGGTCGAAACCTAGCCCGGCCCACTCATAATCGCCATCTATAACCAACATGACCGAGCCATCGTGTCCGGAATGGACCCAGACATGGCCAATGTAATTCATGGCGGAATTGGCTGGGGCCGAGACGGCAAAGTCGTCATAGCCGTCGCCATTGAAATCTCCCAACGCTGCAATCTGTTCCGACCAGGTGTGTATGCTGGGACTTTCGATTGTATATAGGGGATCGGCGGGGGGATCAATGAAGAAATTCTCTTTGCCTGGCCACACCTCGATCGGGCCAGTCGATGAAGCATAGTAGCTTGCGAAAAGGACATCATCGTATCCATCGTTGTTGACATTAAGGGGCCCTGAGACCGGTCCTCTTCTACTCGAAAACATCCAGGAAAGGCCCGCATCCTCACCGGCGTAGAGGATGACATCGCCAGGTGAGAAGGTGTTTTTTATCAGATAATCATCCCCACCATTCCCATCCACATCGCCTGCGTTGCACATATTGTAATCAGCATAATCGCGGCTGTAAACGCGTTCACCGCTTGTTGCGAATGGCCAGGGTACTTCTCCTCCGCCTGGATAATCACCAAGATCAACTTCCACACCGCGAATAAGCCAGGTAAACGATCCCGATGTCCAGCCGTTGCTGAGCCCCATCAGAAAGTCATCCAGAGGGGGACCAGTCGGGTCGACATTCCCCGCCCAGGAGGCGCTCGTCCCGTATCCTGAGTGTGTATACAGCTCTACTCCATCAATCCTCGACCAGTGTGTTACGTCTCGGTCTCCTCGTCCGTAAATAATATAAAACCGCCCTTCCCACGTATGCGTGGACTGACGGTATTCGCAGACCGCCGGGGCGCAGGCGGCCAAATCGGGAACGCCATCACCGTTGACATCACCAATATAGTCGATATCTGCTCCGATTCGGTCCCCCCCGGACCTTGGTGTTCCGTAATAATCTATGCACTCCCATGTCAGGCCGGTAAACGAGTAGAGGAGCTCGGGAACCGCCGGATTGACCGGGTTCCCACTATAAAAGTAGATCACGCCAGGGTTCGACATATAGCCGCCGGGCGCGGCCAGCACAATGTCGTCGTAGGTGTCGTTGTTAACGTCCCCCGCTTTGCAGACTTTGCCTTCGAAGTTGGTAACGCCTGAGATAACCATGTAGGCATCGCCGAC
>CBDUWG010000402.1:0-2165 GCA_965370845.1 uncultured bacterium | reverse complement strand
GGGGCCTCGCTGCTGCTGCTGAGCTTTCAACCAACGGGCATCCAGAACCATAACCGGGAAGCTCCGCTCGTGGGGACTTTCCACCTTCAGCAGAACCGGCCCAATCCTTTCAATGATCTGACGATCATCCAGTTCAGCACCAGCGGACAGGAGAGCCAGGAGAAGCTACACGTTGCCCTGAAAATTTACAACATCCGCGGGCAGTTGGTCAGAACCCTGCTGGAAACAAAAGTGGGGCCGGGAGTACATCAGGCCAGCTGGGATGGGAAAGATGCCCTGGGACGGACGGCGGAAAGCGGAATTTACCTCTGCGTCCTTCAAGCTGGCTCGCGGCAAGACTGCAAAAAGGTAGTTCTATTGCGTTAGGTGTAACCTGCCCTTCAACCTCCCCATGGGAGAGCACGAGATGTGCCGAAAGGTGAAAATCGCCGTTACCATCGCAGCGGGCTGGGCTCTTTTGGTCGGTCTGCTTATGGCCTGTTCCAAAGATATGCCCTCCCAACCTCACGGAAACCTGAGGCCCCAGACCCATCTCTCCATCATCCTGTCCGAGGAGATGGATACGCCGGACACCACCGTGAGCAGACAGGTGCTTCACTGGTGGGGCGACGATCCCGATGGCCAGGTGATGGGCTTTTACTGGGCCTGGGAGGACACCAGCTGCGACACATGCTGGACCTGGACCGTGGCCAATAGCGACACCTTTCAGCTGAAAATTCTCAGCCAGTTCGACTCGTTCACATTTTACGTTAAAGCGGTGGACAACACCGCCATCTTCAACGCGTTTCCCTCAGACAGCACCCCACCCGTTGAGATCGCCGGAGCCGTCGATCTCACACCGGCCGTCATGACCTTCCCCATCGCCAACTCGGCACCGGAAATCAGGTTTCCCGCCGAGCTGATCCTGAACTACGCCAAGAACGACTACGTTTCCTTTCACATCGCCTCCTTCAACTGGGAGGGAAGCGATCCCGACGGAGATGACACCATCGTCAAATATCTGTATGCCTTGGATGACACCTCTGCCTGGCAGGAAATCGTCGGATCGCCACCATCCCCCTACATCACCCTGGAGAACATCCCTGCTGGCCAGCATCGCTTTTTCGTGAAGGCACAAGATGTGGCCGGAGCCACCAGCCCGACCATCGCCTACCCCGACTCGGAGGGCACCTGGACGGTACAGGAGAGAAAGGGAGATATCCTGTTTATCGACGACAACAAGTGGGCCGAATGGTTCCACGACGCCCGCAACTTTTACACCGGGGAGCTGGATCGCCTGGTCGGGCCTGATGGATATTCGATGTGGATCTTCGAAGAGAGCTACCAGGTCCCCTTCTCCAAGCTGGACATCACCAGAACTCTCCAGCTGTTCGACAAGGTCATCTGGAACGGCGACCAGGACTGCCACCTGAAGAAGGCGGCCAGCAGTATCTCCAGCTATATGCTGGACGGCCACATTGTCATCATCACCACCGATCTGGGGGAGGGCGATTGGGACAATCCTCCCTACACCTTCGCTCACATCGATAGCATCACCGACGAGGTGGACGAGATCGACATTGGGGATGAGCTAGAACCTCTGCTGACCGGATATCCCCGGCTTAAAGCTAACCGCTATATCTCCCACACCACCGAGGTGGGTTTCGGCTTTGTCCCCGACGAGGAGGCCGAGCCTCTGTACATCCTGCTTCACGAGCCCAATCCGGTGGTGGGATTGCGATATCCCGCCGGCGGCCCAGCTTCCCTGATCTTCCTGGATTTTCAGCTCCACTGGGCGAACGCGCTGGGGACGGCCGGTGATCTGTTGGAATACATCCTCACCGTGGAGTTCGAGTAATGATAACATCCATAACCCTTGGGGAGCGCGAATGAACAGCTCCCTCACATCCGCTGATCTTAGCACCATACGCCGATCTCTGCTGCTGTTAGGTCTGTGCCTGCTGACTTTTTGGGTTTCGGTTCGCCCCGCAGGGGCCAAGGAAACGGGCAGCGTGTCGGGCACGGTGATCGATGCCCAGACGAAAGAACCGCTTCCCGGGGTGAACATCGTGGTCAAAGGAACCTATCTGGGCGCGGCCACCGATATGGGCGGCCGTTATTTTATCCCTCAGATACCTGCCGGAGACTTCATCTTCCAGGTCTCCATGATCGGCTACACCATCCAG
>CBDUWG010000401.1:0-2174 GCA_965370845.1 uncultured bacterium | reverse complement strand
CCGGCCCTGACGGAGAAGATCGCCGAGCTGAAGGGAAATTGAGGTCTTTGGGGAGAATGGTCAATTGAAAAGCCTGGTGGTGTTTTATTCCCGAACAGGCAACACCAAGCGGGTTGCCGAGATGATCGCCGGTGAGATGAAGGCGGATCTACAAGAACTGGTGGACAAGAAAGGCCGCAAAGGTCCTATAGCTCTTCTGCGCGCCGGGCGGGACGCCATGAAAGAGAAGACCACAGAGCTGGAGCCTCTCCGCCACCATCCGGGTGACTACGATCTGATCCTGGTGGGCACGCCCGTCTGGGCTTCTCACCCCGCGCCGGCCGCGCGCACCTTTTTGCAATCCGGTGACTTAAGCGGAAAAAAAGTGGCCCTGTTCTGCACCATGTCCAGCAAGGGATGGGAGGAGACCTTTGAGATCATGAAAGGGCTTCTTACCGGGGTTGATGTGGCCGGCCAACTGGCCATCGCCATGAAAAAGGAGTCGGAAGATAACATCAAAGAGAAGGTGACCCAGTGGGTTGCCACGTGGGAAAAGGGAGAGTGAAGCGGTCTGTGAAGTTTGATTGTACCGGGTTAGTGCCATAGAAATACTGTTATCCTGCACAGGAGAAGCTGGTGGTGAAGAAGAAAGAGAAGCTGGCGGGTGACCTGAAGATCGGGGTTTACGTCTGTCACTGTGGCCTGAACATCGCCGCCACCGTCGATGTCCCCGAGCTGGTGAAGTTCGCCTCTTCCTTGCCCGATGTGATCGTGGCTCGCGATTATCCCTACGTCTGTTCGGATCCCGGGCAGAAGCTGATCATGAAGGATATCCGCAAATTAGGGATCAATCGGGTGGTGACGGCCTCCTGCTCTCCTCGTTTGCACGAGTCCACCTTCCGCAAAACCTTGCAGGAGGCGGGGCTGAATCCCTATTGTCTGGAAATAGCCAACATAAGGGAACATTGCTCCTGGGTCCACGCCGATATAGCAAAGGGCACAGAAAAGGCCAACAGGCTGGTGGCCTCCGCGGGGGCCAGGAGCTCACTGTTAGAGCCCCTGGATGTGAAGGAGGTTTCCGTAACGCCTCAGGCTTTGGTGATCGGGGCTGGTATCTCCGGCATACAGGCGGCCCTGGACATCGCCGACGCCGGGTTCAAGGTCCACCTGGTGGAGAAAGAACCCAGCATCGGCGGGCACATGGCTCAGCTGGACAAGACCTTTCCCACCCTGGACTGTTCGGCATGCATTTTAACGCCCAAGATGGTCCAGGTGGAAAGGCATCCGAATATACGGCTCTATGCCTATTCCGAGGTGGAGGAGGTCGACGGATCCGTCGGGAATTTCACCGCTAAGATTTGTCAAAAGGCGACCTTCGTCGACTGGGACAAGTGCACCGGTTGCAACGATTGCGCCGAGGCGTGTCCGGTAAAGGTGCCCGATGAATTCAACATGGGGCTCTCCGAGAGAAAAGCCATTTACCGGTCTTTCCCGCAGGCTGTGCCCAACAAATTCGTCATTGAAAGAGATGTTTGTATCGAGTGCAAGAAATGCCAGAAGGTCTGCCAGCCCGGGGCCATCGACTACGACATGGAGGACGAGCTGGTCGAGATTCAGGTGGGGACCATCGTGATAGCCACGGGATTCGACCAGTTCAACCCTTCCCTGAAGCCTGAGTACGGCTATGACCAGTATGAGAACGTGATCACCGGACTGGAGTTTGAGAGGTTATCCTCTCCCTCGGGACCCACCGGGGGCAAGATTATCATCGGCGGGCGGGAGCCAAAGGATGTGGCTTTCATTCACTGCGTGGGTTCCCGGGACGAGACGGTGGGCAATGAGTATTGCTCCCGGGTCTGCTGCATGGCCACTGCCAAGCAGGCCCACCTGGTCAAAGAGAGAGTTCCCCAGGCGAATGTAACCGTCTTCTACATGGACGTGAGGGCTTTCGGCAAGGGTTTTGAGGAGTTCTACATGCGGGTGAAGGAGGAGGGAGTTCTCTATCGGCGAGCCAACCCTGGGGAGATCTACAGAAGAGGCCAGCGGTTGGTGATCAGAGCTGAGGATACTCTCCTGAGCCAGACGGAGGAGGTAGAGGTGGATCTGGTGGTCCTGGCCGCGGGCATGGTTCCCAATGTCAACACCCAGGCTGTGGCCAGTCTGTTGAGGCTGGGCCGCTCATCGGATGGTTTCCT
>CBDUWG010000400.1:0-2195 GCA_965370845.1 uncultured bacterium | reverse complement strand
AACTCGGCTTCCTGTTGGGCAGATATGAGCGGCAGATCTTGTAAATCCCGCAAATACCGTTCGAACGCCCTTCGATCATCCATGATAACCACCGCCTCCACTTCCGAGACTGCCTGACCATTCCTGCTTCTGAGATTGTTTAACTAATGCCATCATGATGGTATGTCTGACCCACCAGAAGGCGTAGGAGCGAAAAGTAAGACCCTTGCTGCTGTTAAAATACTTGGTCGCTTCAACCAATCCGCGATTCCCCTCGTCGATCAGGTCCTCCAGAGATAGCCCATATCCCTGAAATTGCTTGGCGATTTTAACTACAAAGCTAAGATGGGCCTCCACCAATTCCTTCAAGGCCTGGTGATCGTCATTTTTGATCTGTTCAGCAAGCATAGCCTCCTCCTCGGGGGACAGGAGTGGCAAACCCTGCACAAACTGCAGATATCGCTGAAATGCTCTGGGGTCATCCTTTCGGTTTCGTAATCCAACTATCTTGATTGCGGTCGTATCGAGCAATTTGGGCTCTTACCCCCGTCGTTGAAGATCACTTGGCTCGTAAGGCGCGGGTGATATGATATCGGGCCACCTCGGCCAGATCCGAGGCCCTATCGATATTCACCACCTCTCTCCACATCTCCAGGGCTTGATCTTGCTTTTGCATCTCCTGGTAAAGCAACCCCAGAAAAAGATACGCAGCACTATCTCCGGGCCGGGATTCCAGTATTTTCCGGTAGTATCCTTCAGCCTCATCGTATCGAGCCAGCCTGCTGGCCGTGAGAGCTTTGATGTAAAGCGACCTCACCTGGTCAGGCACGTCCCGCAAAACCTCATCGGCCAGATCTTCAGCCCGCTCGAGACGGACGGGATTGTCCCCAGGGTGAGGATTATTTTTATGCTCGGCGATCTCTGTTTTGCTATGCGGCCACAGGCGACAGGCCTCTAAAAACTCATCCAGGGCCTCCTGCTTAAAACGGTAGCGGCTGGCGATCCGGTAAGCGTTAATCTTGTGGCCCTTGATGTAACGACGCAAGGTTACCGTGCTTATTCCCAGGAACTTAGCTGCTTCCCGTATGGTATACCATTTCTCCCGCGTCACCGAACATCTCCAAAATATCAATAGTTATCTTTCGTGATCAACTTTCATCTCCATTATAAATGTTTGTCCCCTTTTTGTCAAGCTTTTTTTTCATGTTTTTTTAAATTTTTTCTCAGATCAACTAAATTGCCCGGGAAACCACCCACAGAACCAAATATTTTCATTGACAATCGCCGGAAAGAGAATATCTTTTCCATGAATTGGGGTTTGGGCAAAGACCTCTCTGGACAATTATCCGGGTGCATCAGCTCTTTTTTTGCACCACCTCCATGCTCATTGGACCCATAAGCTAACTCTTCTTCACACTTTTCCGGGAGGCTCAGCCGTGTTCAGCAAAATCATCCTGGATATAGAAACTGCCGGCGTCGACTGGGACACCCTGCCAGAAGATACGCAGAACTATCTTCTTAAGCGTGCAGAGTCAGAGAAAGATGTGCAAAAGACCAAAAGCATCATCGGCCTTTGGGCCCCCTTATCCAAAGTGGTGGTCATCGGTCTGCTCAATCCGGTCAGCAACAAGGCCATGATCCTCTCCCAGGGATCACCCGATGAAACTCCGGCAGAGAATCAACAAGGCGAGATCTTCGTCTCCCACTTCCGCGGCGACGAGGCGACCATCCTGACCAGGTTCTGGGAGCTGATCCCAAGTTTTAACCACTACATCACATTCAATGGCAAGGGGTTCGACTGCCCCTTCCTGATGCTCCGCTCCCTGATCCTGGGCATCACCCCCACCCGCAACCTGGACACACGACGGTACAGCGTTAAACCTCATTGCGATCTGTTGGAGGTGCTGTCTTTTTTTGGGGCCACTCGTAAGTTCACCCTTCAGTTCTGGTGCCAAACTCTGGGCATCGAGGATCCCAAAGCCAAGTTCGGAGATGGATCGCACGTTCAGGAGGCCTACAAGGAGGGAAGGATCGAGGATATCATCGAGTACAACCTGGCCGATCTGGTGGCCACGGCCCGTCTGTACCAGATAGTGGATGAGCGTTTGCTGAGTGTTTGGGATAAGAGGTGAGTTTGGAGAGTTGAGAGGATCCAATTAACGCCCGGGACGAGCATCGAGTTTCGACACCGATAAACGAGCTTGGAAATAACATAG
>CBDUWG010000399.1:0-2195 GCA_965370845.1 uncultured bacterium | reverse complement strand
AGATAGAAGTCATAGGCGAACAAGCTGATAGCTTAATTGTGCTGATTCAAGAAACAATGTAAAGCAAGTAAAGTCATTAGATTGTCTATTAAGAGGTTTTATATTAACCATGTCAAAATATCACCTGCGCAAAAAGGAACGGGAGATCACGGAGCGGACTCAAGTTCTGGAGATTCTCAAAGAGGGCAAGTTCGCCACCATCGCCCTTTGCCGTGAGAACGCACCCTATGTGGTCACCCTCAACTATGGCTACGATGCAGTCCAGAATTGTTTGTATTTCCACTCTGCTCTTGAAGGACTCAAGCTTGATTTCATCCGCGAAAATCCCAATGTCTGCGCAACGGTCAGTGAAGATTTTTGTTGAGTTGCGCGGCGCGTAATCCTACCTACAAGAGTACTCATCCGCAGCGTTAAGGAGAGCGATGAACACCAACTCGAAAAAAATCGCCCCCAACATCCTCTTGCTGGGTCTGGTCAGCTTTTTAGCCGACACCAGCACGCACATGATCAAGCCCATCCTGCCCGTGTTCATCGCCACCCTGGGCGGCGGGGGGCTAGCTGTGGGCGTCATCGGGGGGTTGACGGAGTCGGTGGCCAGCTTGCTCAAGGTTTTCTCCGGCTATTGGTCAGACAGGATTAAACGGCGTAAACCCTTCGTCTTTTTGGGCTACCTGACCTCGGCGGCGGTCAAGCTCCTCTTTCCCCTGGCCACCGCCTGGCAACACATTCTGGTGCTGATGCCCGCCGAGCGGGTGGGCAAGGGCCTCCGCGACGCGCCCCGCGACGCAATCATCGCCGTCTCCGCCGAGGAGCGGGTCCGCGGGCGCGGGTTCGGGATTCACCGGGCCATGGACACTTCCGGTGCCATCCTGGGCTCCCTTCTGGCCTTCATCCTGATCACCACTCTGGCCATGCCCACAAGATCCGTTCTGGTCATCGCCGCCCTGGTGGCCTTCACCTCCGTGATCCCCCTCTTAGCCGTCCGGGAGAAAAAAGAATCCGTGGCGCAGACAAAAACCCTGCGGCCAAGTCTCCAGGGCCTGCCCAGACCCTTCTACCTGTTCCTGGTCGTGGCCACCGTCTTCAGCCTGGGCAATTTCACCTACATGTTCCTGATCCTCCGGGCCGGGCAGCTCTTCGCCCCGGAACTATCCATGGCCATGCCGGTTCTGCTATACGCCCTGATCAACGTGACCTATGCAGTCTTCTCCGTCCCCTCGGGAATTCTCTCGGACAAAATCGGCCGGAAAAAGGTGCTCCTGCTGGGCTATGCCCTGTTCGCCCTCACCTGTGTGGGATTGGCTTTTGTGCGCGGCTGGCCCGGACTGGTGGTGTTTTTCGCTCTCTACGGGATATTCCGCGCTCTGACGGATGGAACCCAGCGAGCTTTCGTGGCCGACCTCACCCCTGCGGAGGTCCGCGGAACGGCCCTGGGGGCCTTTCACACAGCCACCGGCCTGGCGGCCCTGCCGGCGGGCATCGCCGCCGGAGCGCTGTGGAGAATCTCCTGGCAGTGGACCTTCCTCTATGGAGCCGTCCTGGGATTTGTGGCCATGATGCTGCTGGCCCTTCTGTGCCGGCGGCACGATGCCGGGCCCAGCCCGGCTCGGCAGGGCAAACAGAACACCACATAGCGGAATCTGGCGGCTTAACACCGATCAATCTCCCAAAATTCGATAAAAAAGCTTGACCTCGACTTTCCCAGATGTTACATACTGAAAGTACAGCGAAGTTGCTGAGTTCTGGAGATTCATGCGAAACCGCAAACCGAATCGCCGTCAACCCCAAAAGGAGGCGCGTCATGAGGAGATTTACAGCCGCTCTCGCTATGCTGGCCTTTACCGTTCTGCTGGCCAGTGGCTTGATCTGGGCAGAGCCCTGTCAGAAGGCTGAAGGTCAGCAGCCGATGATGTCCATGTATCCCATGATGATGCGGCACATGATGAGCAGCGGCATGATGCCGGACAAGATGGAGAAAGAGAGCGATCCCATCAAGAAAGAGCTGCGTTCTCTCGGCTGTCCCGGCTTTTTCGTCCGCCAGGCCGAGAAGCTGGGCCTTTCCGAGGAGCAGGTGGCCGACCTGAAGGCCATCAAATGGGATCAAAAAAAAGTGACCATCAAGAAAGAGGCCGAAGTCAAGATCGCTCATGTGGAGCTGAAGGAGTTGCTGGACCAGGAGCCGGTCAATTTCGACA
>CBDUWG010000398.1:0-2204 GCA_965370845.1 uncultured bacterium | reverse complement strand
GGAGTCCAAATAGAGCAAGCCACCGATCAGCTCAAAATCAGTGGCATTCCCATGTTTTCCGATGTGTACGAGGCCGTATCCTGTTTTGGGGCCATGTACGTGAACTATCGCAATGTGAAGCAGGAGACCAGCGAAGCTATCAAGGAAACGGAAATTGACCTTAGCACAGTTGAGGAGATCATCAAGAAAGCGCAAGATGATAACAGACAAAGTCTCATCTCCTACGAGTCCAAAAGGATCATGGAGGCGGCGGGCATTCACATGCCCACAAGCAAGCTGGCCCGTAATCTCGATGAGGCCATCGCGTCTGCGGAGAAGCTCGACTATCCTGTGGTCATGAAAGTCGTGTCCAGGGATATCCTTCATAAAAGCGACGTAGGCGGTGTCGCTTTAGACCTGTTGAACCGGGAGGAAGTCATCGACGCATACGGGGCCATCATGCACAACTGCAGAGAGCACGTGCCTGAGGCCATCATCGAGGGCGTTGAGATCTCTCAGATGGTTAAACCGGGCATTGAAGTCATCGTCGGCGCCAGAAGAGACAGAGCTTTCGGCCCCATCGTTATGTTTGGTCTCGGCGGTATCTATGTGGAAGTCATGAAGGATGTTTCATTTCGTGCTCTCCCTCTGAACAGAGGGGAAGCAAGAGCCATGATCGAGGAAATCAAATCATACCCGCTGTTGTTGGGAGTACGGGGAGAAAAGCGGAAGGATATCAATAGCGTAATCGATACCATCATGAATTTGAGCGCACTTATACAAAAATGCAAGAGCATCTCAGACATCGAGATCAATCCCCTGGTGGTCTATGAACAGGGCGATGGAGCACAGGCCGTAGATGCTAGAATTCTTATTTCAAGCGCAGAGAGGTGAGATAAATGGACACGATGATCATCGCATCAACGCGCAAAAGCGCAGGAAAAACAAGCATAATTATGGGCATTGCTCAGGCAACGCAGAAGAAGATCGGATACATGAAACCCTTCGGAGACAGACTGATCTACCATAAAAAGCGACTGTGGGATTACGACTCCGCCCTGATCGCAAACGTCTTCGGCCTGAAAGAAAACCCTGAGGATATGAGTATTGGTCTGGAGCATTCCAAACTTAGTTACATGAGCGCGGAGGCAACCAAAGAGAAACTCCTACAGAGTGCCGCGAACATGTCGCAAAACAAGCAAATCTTATTCGTCGAGGGAGGAAGAGACCTCACATACGGTGCCTCTGTTCACCTGGACGTGATATCCGTGGCCAAACAGCTCGATTTTCCGCTGGTGCTCGTCATCGGCGCCGATAATGCTTCTGTCGATGAGATCACCTTCACCAAAAAGTACATCGACATGACCGGCGTGAACGTAAAGGGCGTTATCGTTAACAAAACTCACGACCCGGAGGATTTCCAAAACACTCATCTGAAAACCATCACCGATATGGGCTTAAAAATTCTGGGCATCATCCCGTCCCACCCCGAGCTGACCTGCCTCTCGGTGGAATATCTGTCCAATCGCCTGTTCGCCAAGGTTATTGCCGGCGAGGACGGTCTGAGCAATGTGGTCAACAACATCTTTGTTGGTGCCATGTCCGCCAACGCCGCTCTGCGCAGCCCGAAATTTCACAAGGAGAAGAAGCTGATCATCACCGCCGGCGACCGGGTTGATATGATCCTGACTGCCCTGGACAGTGATACCACATGCATCATCCTCACCAATAACATCCTGCCACCGGCAAATATCATCTCCAAAGCCACCGATCACAACATTCCTTTGCTTCTTGTCTCGACGGACACATATCAAGTGGCTCAGCAGGTTGACAACATGGAGCCCCTGCTGACGAAAAACGACACTGAAAAGATCGAACTTCTGGGACAATTAATCGCCGATCACGTAGATCTGAAAGAGATCGCCGGCGTTTAAGAGGTGGAAAATGGCCTTCGTCGGTGACTACTGCACACCAGGTAACATTTTTCGTGTATCAGTCTAACACTGGTGGGGTTTGAGTCGTTAGCGGAAAAAGCTACCCTGCTGACGCTATGACAAAAAAGGCGACCATCGAGGCCGCCTTTTTTCTGAATCAGTCTTGATCTTCACCTTCCCTAATCCAGGCCCCCGAAACCCAACATCAAGTGAACGTAGGGACCATCTAAGCCCAGCTCTGGACCACCCAGCACGCTGGTCTCCTCCATCTTCCAATCACCCTTGGAAGGT
>CBDUWG010000397.1:0-2209 GCA_965370845.1 uncultured bacterium | reverse complement strand
CGAGAGAAAAGTCATCATCCGCATCTTTTGTGTTTGTGCCCCGGCTTCCAGGAGATATTTCGCTGGCGCTGGAGAGCGAGGTGATTTCTTGGCACGTGAACTTTACACTTGTGCTTGGTGAAAGAGGGCAGCGATGGACGAAAGAACAATGAACATCTTAAAAAGTCGCTTGGATGAGCAGAACTATCAGAAGCTAACTCAAATCGACAATCCCCGGGTTCACGAGT
Organism: uncultured bacterium; assembly: GCA_965370845.1. Taxonomy (GTDB): domain Bacteria; phylum SM23-81; class SM23-81; order SM23-81; family SM23-81; genus DAOVRJ01. The sequence continues at coordinate 1,982 of CBDUWG010000397.1, read as the reverse complement.
GTATCGCCAAATACGTGGAGCTGGGCAATCCCCGTTCGGTGTTCGTGTGCACCGATTCCGCCCAGGATATCAGGTACATCCGCGAGGTGGCCATCAGAAATGGCGAGGAAAGCAAACTGGCCATGGAGGGCCACACCGTCCATTTCGACAGCTATGACGATCAGGCCAGAGATAAGCAGCACACCATCATTCTGGTACCTCAGGGTGTAGACCTGGGTCAGATCATCAGAACAAAGGACAGGCAGGGGAGCTTAGACGAAATTCACGAGATTTTCAAAGATCTTATGAAGGGCAAGGAGCTGTATGTGCGCTTCTTCTGCCTGGGACCGACCAACTCCGAGTTTTCCGTTCTATGTCTGCAACTGACCGATTCCAGTTATGTGGCCCACAGCGAAGATCTTCTCTACCGGCAGGGCTATCAGGAATTCATCCGCCAGGGTCGGGATGCCCGCTTCTTCAAGTTCGTCCATTCCGCCGGCCGGCTGGACGAGAGAAATGTATCCGTGGATTTTCACCAGCGGCGAATATACATCGACATCAGCGATGACATCGTTTACAGCACCAACACGCAGTATGGCGGGAATACCATTGGCCTGAAGAAACTGGCCATGCGTCTGGCCATCAACCGGGCCTCACAGGAAGGCTGGCTCACCGAACACATGCTGGTCATGGGCATTCACGGTCCCCATGACAGAGTGACTTACTTCAACGGGGCTTTTCCCTCTCTTTGCGGGAAAACTTCCACGGCCATGCTGGATGGCGAGACCATCGTCGGCGATGACATCGCCTATCTCCGGAAAATAGGCGGGGAGATCAGGGCCGTCAATGTGGAGAAGGGCCTTTTTGGGATCATACAGGGTATAAATTCCCAGGATGACCCCCTGCAGTGGAAGGCCCTGCACAGCCCCAACGAGATCATATTCTCCAACGTGCTGATCACCGAGGGTGGTGGAACGCACTGGATCGGAAAGGATGGAGAGATTCCTCACGGGGGTGATAACCATTCCGGCAAGTGGTACATCGGAAAAAAAGACGCCCAGGGCAGGGAGATCACCTGTTCGCACCCCAATGGTCGCTTTACGATTCAGCTAAAGGCGCTGGAGAACCTGGATCCCACGCTCGACGATCCCGCTGGTGTGATGGTCAGCGGAGTCGTGTATGGTGGCAGAGATTCGGACACCTCGGTGCCCGTGGAGGAATCCTTCGACTGGGTGCACGGGATCATCACCAAAGGGGCATCCCTTGAATCGGAGACCACCGCCGCCACATTGGGCCAGGAAGGGATAAGAGTATTCAATCCCATGTCCAACATAGATTTTCTCTCCATACCCATCGGCAAGTACATCCAGGATAATCTGAATATTGGCCGGGATCTGAAGAATCCCCCGTTGATCTTCTCGGTGAACTACTTCTTGAAAGGTAAACAGGGGAAATTCCTCAACGAGAAGAATGACAAGAAGGTCTGGTACAAATGGATGGAACTGCGCGTTCACACAGATGTGCCGGCCATCGAGTCGCCCACCGGCCGGATGCCGATGTATGAGGATCTGAAGAGGTTGTTTCAGGAGGTTCTGGGCGAGGAGTATACGAAAGAGGACTATGACAGGCAATTCACCGTCAGGATCCCGGAGAATCTGGCCAAGATCGAGAGGATCAAGAAGATCTACCAGACGCAGGTCTCCGACACGCCGAAAATACTGTTTGAGATCTTGGAAAAGCAAAAACTGCGATTAGAAAAAACCAGGGAACAGTTTGGGGATTATGTGCTTCCGGAAAAGCTGCTCAGTTAGGTTCCCATTCCCCAGGGGGAGATGATGAAAATGAGCCTGGCCAAGATAGTGGTTTGGAGTCTCATCGTCGGCCTGAGCCTGACCCTTTTGGGATGCGGCTCATCGAATCGCCTGAAAGATTATACCTTCCGGGAGCTCACGGCGGCGGCGGTGATGGATGCACCCAGGCCGGAGGTGTTTAGCGGATCGTTC
>CBDUWG010000396.1:0-2214 GCA_965370845.1 uncultured bacterium | reverse complement strand
CTCCGCCTATTCCGGTCTGGTCCATATCCGTTTTCGGTTTGGCAGCGATCAGTATACCGAGAAGGAGGGATGGTACATCGACGACCTGCAGGTGACCGGCCCCGAGGCATCGTTCAGGTTCGTCTGGGATCTACAGCTGTTCTGTTCCCATCAGCAGATCTTGCTGCTGTGGCCCTTTTCTGCCCGGAATGCGGGCCGCGTGCATTATGAGGTTTACCGGGCCCTACAGCCGGCAGAGGTGATCAAAGCCGAGAATCTCGTGGCCGTGGTGTCGGAACCTCGATATGTGGATGATCTCAGGGGGTTGAGCAAGTCCGGCGAGAGTTTATTCTACGTGGTGGTGGCTGTCGATGAGGCCGGACGGCGTTCGCCCTCTTCTCCAGTTGTCGGCAGGTGGGTGCGCTCGTTGGAGTTGCCTTCCGGGAAAAGATGAGCATAAAAGGAAATTGTCTAAGCCGTTTACAAAAAACATCTTCTACTAAAAGAGGTGATGATTAGGCGATATTTTTTAAAGTCACTCTGCCCTTTGTTCAACGATTTTTCCCCCAGGAGGTAGTATTGATGAGCAAGAATCTGTTCGCCAAAATCGTCCCGGTCATGTGCCTGGCCCTGATTCTCGGCCTGACCATTTCCAGCGTTCAGGCCAGCCGCGATCTGGACCCGACCGTTTTTCTGCCCCGGGTGAACATCGTTCACCTGGATGAGGGCACCGGCGATACCCAGTATTATTATCTGGCCGCGGTGCCCATGACCATTTTCCACTATAACGATGACGTGTACACTGCCCTGTTGCTCTCCGACGACATCACCGACCAGACCGTGGGCTACATGCTGGATGACTGGCAGGCCTATCTGGACCAGCACCCAAGCCTGGACCGCCATTTGAACTTCATCGGCGGTGTCTCCACCTCTGTGCAGAACACAGTGGCTGCCCAGTTCGGCGTTACCGATCCCGACGACATCTCGGTCATAGAGGGAACCCCCATTCAGGTGGCCAACGAGATAGCCGAGCATGATTGGCGTACGGCCGGCTCTGTGGTCATCGCTCCCTATCTGACCACGCTCACCGATCATGACCGGGAGACCATCGCCAACGCGGCGGTCATCGCCGCGCTGAACAACGTTCCCCTGCTCTTCACTGAGCCTTCCGCCCTCTCTTCGGAGACCCTAGAGCTCATCGGGCGCTTGGGCGCGGATTCGGCCGTCCTGGTGGAGATCGACGACGTGCTCAGCTCCGACATCAACACCATGCTATCCGGCGCCGGGGTGACCGTGACGGCCGACCTGACTTCAGAGAGCGATGTAGTGGCCCACGTGAAATCCCTGACGGACAAGGTGACTCTCTGCGGTCTGGTAGACTCGGGCGACTGGCAGCACCTGCCGGCGGCTTTCAGCGGCGCCCGTTACGGGGGATACGTGCTTTATCTGCCCCCTGGAATGAACAAGATGGCCAATGATCTGAGCGCCCGGATCAAGGAAGACCCCGAGCTGCAAAGCTATTACAAGCTCACCGAGCCCCTCACCGGCAAGGGCTGGATAAAGGATATGGAGAAGGGGATTGCCGATGACTTCTACGCCTGGCTCGATGGTCTGGGCGGATCTGACCCCAACGATCTGGAGACAGTGATCACCTTTGAGCCCCAGGGCACTGGCGGGGGCGCTCTGGAAACCACTTTCGAACGGTCCATCTCCGGCGATCCCTCCGATCTCACCCGTCCGGGAGCCATCACCGGCCGCATGCCCTTAAGCTACCGGCGCAACATCGCCCTGGCCAACCGCACCGGCATGTACCGGGCGACCATCTTCGCCAACCCCCGTCCCCAGCACGTGACCCTGTCTATGAACGCCTATGAGGTGCAGTATTCCTCCGGCTACGACGATAGCTGGGGAACCGGTCACAATGTCAATGAGGTTTTTGGCCGGCCGGCGGCAGGATGGACCGCCGGCAACGGCTATTTCCCCTGGGATGACATCCACACAGATCCGCCGGACCTATATCCCATTCTGCCCCCACCGGCCGACGGCAGCGCCGGTCACGACTGCGGCCAGTTCGCCTCTTTCCTGAGCGGCGGCTATGAAACCCATTGGCATAGCGGTTCGGGAGCTGGGACGGGATCCCATCCCGCCCAGCCGGACGTGACCAACATCGGTTTCGTCGCCGATATGAACGACGGCAGCACCTTTCTGTACTTCAGCTGCCATGGCGGCGGCACG
>CBDUWG010000395.1:0-2215 GCA_965370845.1 uncultured bacterium | reverse complement strand
CCCTGACTGTGGACAGCCCTCTGCCCAACGGCACCATCATCGCCAATACCGCACATATCGCCTGTAGCCAGGGCAGCGAGGCCAGTACCTTCCAGTCGACCACCGTGCAGGCGGTCCCGGCCTGGACCTTCGGCCTCTCCGATTCTCCGGATCCCACAGATGCCGGCGACTTTTTGACCTACACCATCAACTACCAGAACGCCGGCAGCGATCAGGCCACGGGTGTGACCATCGTAGATACCATACCCGCCCAAACCGCCTATTCCTCCAACACCGGCGGAGGCTCCTACGACGGCCAACTGGTAACCTGGTCCCCGGGCTCTTTGTCCGCGGGCAGCTCCGGATCCGTGACCCTCACGGTGCTGGTAGACTGGCCTTTGCCCAACGGTACTTACATCGAGAACGCCGCACACATCACCTGCGACCAGGGCATCGAGGCCTCCGGCAGCCAGAACACTCAGGTGAACCCGGATACGTTTCCACCAGATCCTGTGTTCGATCTGATGGCCGCCTCGATGGGGGATGAAGTACACCTCAGCTGGTCGCCCACTCTACTGGATATCTACGGAAACCCCGAGGCCATGGATAGCTACATCGTCTATCGAAATGAAATTCCCTATTTTGCCCCCACATCCACCGATTCCCTGATCATCGTCTCCGATACCATGCTGGTCGATGGCGGCGGTGAGGGAGGAATCCTGGGGGGAAGCGTCTTTTACGTATTGCGAGGCGTGGATCACACGGGTAACATCAGTGCCAATTCCAACCGGGCAGGGATACTGGATTACAGCCTCCCCTGTGCCAGCGCCGGCTACACCATGATCTCCCTGAGCCTGGACGACGGGGTCACCACCCTGGCCAGAGAGCTGGGCGCTAAAGTGCCCAATTGCTCCGCGGTCAAAGTATGGGATGCCGGCGAACGAGGCTATGCATCCAAGGCTTTTAAGGTCGACGACACCTGGTATGGATCGGAGAGCATAACTCTTGGATATCCCTATTACTTGTTTATCAGCTCCCCGGAAGATAGCGTGTGGACCCTGGCCGGCCAGGTGCCTGCGGATCCCAACTTCGATCTGCTGGCCCCCACGGACAACGATTACAACACCATCACCCTTCCTCTTTCCAGCAACATCACCCTGGCCAAGGATCTGGGTGCCGACATTCCATATTGCACGGCCGTGAAGCAGTGGGACGAAAAGAACCAGGGCTATGTCTCCATTGCCTTTAAGGTGGGAGAAACGTGGTACGGCGACACCGTCGTCAAAAGGGGATCTCCCTACTACGTCAATGTGACCCAAAACAGCACCTGGCCCTCTGCCAAGAAAGACCTGGTCGGGGCAACGGCGCACCATCGTTCCTGACATCGATGGTATTCTGTACAGCCGCACGATAACCGGCACCGGGAATTCGTTCAGAAAAGAGTTCTTTCTCAAACAGATATATCCGACGGCGACGTCCAGTGGGCAACGGTTGCTGAAAACGACACATCTTACGCTCATGCAAACAGCACCTCACTCGATTCGAGTGGGCCAACGGCGACTCCCTCCGCCCGGCCTTCGCTACTACGACATATAACCATTTGCTCACAACGGGCGCCGCCGTCGCGCAATTTAAAACTGCCGGGAAGTTACTTTTCCGGCAGTTTTTTTAAATATAGCCATTCGTGATTATAGATTAAGTTTAGAGAGTTCTGAGAGTTCTGAGAGTTCAGAGAGTTTCTTGAGCTCGGAGCTGGGAACTGGGAGCTTTTCAAACTCGGAGCTGGGAACTCGGAGTGCGGAGCTTTCCCCTCCCACTCCATCCCAGATATTATTGTTTTTGCTTTTCAGTTCCACGGTCCGAGTTCCGCGTTCCGCGCTCGGTGGGGAGGGGTTGGGAGGGGGAAGTGTCCCCCTCGCTTCAACCGGCGTGCTGCGGAGCCCGCCCCGGGCTTGACCCGGGGCAGCACCGGGGCGCTATCGGCGACAACGCCGCCGATGCCGTCCTCACTCTTCCGTTCGGCCGGCCGCGCCCCTCGCCGTTTTCCGCTACCCCCTCTGCGGGAAGATTTGGAAATAGCTCTCAGTTGAGGTTTGTTGCCGCAGGTAAGCGATGCTCCGTTAATTTTCGGTTGTACACCCCGAAACTCGAAGCTCGTTTGTCGGTGTCGAAAAGCGTTACTGAATAAGAACACCATGCGCTTCGATTTCCGATAGCCGGAAGTCAGTTGGAGGTG
>CBDUWG010000394.1:0-2222 GCA_965370845.1 uncultured bacterium | reverse complement strand
CAGGCCCCCGAAACCCAACATCAGGTGGACGTAAGGACCATCTAGGCCCAGTTCTGGACCACCCAGCACGCTGGTCTCCTCCATCTTCCAATCACCCTTGGAAGGTGTAAACAGGTAGCCGGCCCGCAGACCTATCAGAATTCCCCCCTGTCCCCCCATCTCATCTCCCCCCAGAGCGATGAGGTAGTCCATTCCCATAGCGGCGTTGAGCATGAAACCCCCTGTGGAAACTCTCACCTCCCGCGCCGGATCGTCCAATATCTCGTCGAAGGTGGGCTCATCCCCCTTCTGGTAGATGGTCATCGTAAGGGAGCCCCCGCCAACTCCAATACACGGGTAGGCGAAAAAGTTGCCGGTGCGCAAAACCACATAGCCCAGATCGAAAAATCCGTAGCCTCCTTCAATGGTCACCTTCTGGTCTGTGCTGCTCGTCTTCTGGCTAAACCCAAAACCCTCTCCGCCAAGGAGCACCCGCCCCACCAGCCCGTAGCCACCTCCGCCTAATTCGAAAGTATTGTCGGGCAGCGCGCCATAGCCCCTCTCTCCCAGTTCCCTATCCAAGTCATCAAAATCGAACATGTTCAGGCCCATCATGAAACCGCCCCCACCACCTCCCTTCAACCTGTTTATTCCCCGTGTCTCCCCAGCCTGGCCTCGGTCAGCGCCGAACATAAGAGCAAAAATGGTAAAAACGACCACGGACACTTTGCCGAACATCTCAGACCTCCTTTCTATCATCCTGATGAAAGTATCCCCCCGATACCTCTCTGTCAAGTCTATTTTAATGACTGCTCCCAAGACCGTGGTCGACTATTTTACTGAGTTCGAGGCCGAAAGTTTCGAAAAAATTGAGCAGATACGTCAGCGGAAAAGCAAATTCTTCACGGCCCGCGAACATGAATCGAGAACGCGATGTTTTTTTCATTTTTCCCTTTTTTCATTTTTCCCTTGACAAAATAGCTATCTTCGGCTAAAATGGTCTTTAGAGATTTACATCTGGTAAGAAGGTGTTTTTTGTGAAGTCACTGAGAGTTCCCCCAAAGATGCTTGGATCAAGCAGGGGGAACTTTTTTATTTGCGCAGACCGTTTACTGAAACTGAGAGACCTTTAAGGGGAGGATTTCCAGATGAGACACTCTGCAAAAACCTCTGTAGCGTTGATCAGCATACTGGTCCTGTGGAGCTTTTTCGCGGCCCCGGCCGCGGGGGAGATGCTCACCGTGACCCTGGATGCCGGGGATTACGAGATCGCCGAGGACGAACAGGGTCTCCAGCAAATCGTCATGGAGGGCTTCGGCTCTCTCTCCCAGCCGGGCGAGCCCTGGTTGCCAGGGAGAACATTCTATATCGCCTTGCCCCCCCTGGCCGAAGTCCATTCGGTGACCGTTGAGGGCATGGCCCCCCGGGAGCTTCCCGGAACATATCAGTTGGCGCCCAGACCTCCCATGCTGCCCCAGATGGAAATAGACTCGAACTGGAGATCGGCTATTATCCAGGAATGGGAGAATCGCCGACGAGATGTATACGAATCTGATGCCCCGTACCCGAAAGAAACTGGTCGTCTGGATGGGACCGGCGGGCTGCGCAAGTACACCTTCGCCCGGGCCTCTTTCTGTCCCTTCGTCTACTACCCTAAATCGGAGCGGTTGACCCACTACGCCAGGGCCAGGGTGACCATCAGCTACACCGCGCCGGGCATGACCGACGAGGTCCAACGGCTTCTATCAGACAGGAAGATGGAGGATCGCGCGGCTCAGCTGCTGGTCAACTACAAGCAGGCTCAGCACTGGTATCCCCGGGTGACCCGTGAGGACAAAGCGGAGGACTGGGATTACGTGATCATCGCCACCGACAGCATGTCGGCATCCTGCGACACGCTGATAGACTGGAAAAAGGATCTGGGCTATGACGTCAAGGTGGTGACCACTACCTGGATCAACTCCAATTACACCGGTGCTGATCTCCCGGCTCGTATCAGAGCTTTTCTCCAGGATAAATACCTGGACAGCGAGTGGGGCATTGAATATGTGCTCATCGCCGGGGACGACGACCACATCCCCATGAGACGCTGCTTTCCCGACCCGACCAACCATCGGGCGGCCTCCGATACCACTACGCCTACCGACTACTACTATGCCGATCTGACCGGCAACTGGGACTCCGATGGAGACGGTTTCCCGGGCGAATACGGGGAGGATAACGTCGATTGGGTGGCCGAGGTG
>CBDUWG010000393.1:0-2228 GCA_965370845.1 uncultured bacterium | reverse complement strand
CAGCCAAAGTCACAACTACCTCCCCCACAGGAGAAGACGTGCTGCTCCGACATGTCGTAGGCGGGCTCGGGTGCGTCGAAATAGACGCTCATGGCAGCCTCAAAGGCGGCCATGCAGCCGAAGACCACACAGCTTCCGCAGCCACCCTGGTCCCTGATGGGCGTGGTCCAGTTATGTCCGTTGTGGTCCCGCCAGTCCAGGGAGGTGAGGGTGGTGGCCTCGGGGAAGTGGACGGGCGGGGGCTTTATATCCTCGGGGGTGGGAACGACCCACTGAGCGCCGCACAAACGCCGGCGTTCCTCAGGAGCAAGCCTGAAAACGGAAGTCTCCCTGGCCTCCCACCGGGCGCCCTGTTGGGCGATGGCCTGCTGGATCTCCTCCAACGTAGGGCCCTGTGCGGCTCCGGCGACGACCGTGGCAGCAATGATCAGCACAACCAGGCTTACAATAGCCATGTTCATGCCTGGAAATTTGTTCATCTCTTTCCCTTCCTTCTGCACAAATATTCTCATTTTATGTACCTCACGTTTGGTTCCCTGCTCAAAAAATAGCGAACCATGTTCGTAATGTCAAGTCTGCCACAGGTCTAATCCGCCTTCACGTCCTCAACTAGGACCAGGGGAGATCCGTCCTGCGACCTAGCCAGGTTGTAAACCACATCGGCCACCCTGGTCGAGGTTAGGGTCTCAAAGTGGCTCGAATGCACCCCCCGGTTCCCGGCCAGTTGAAAGACAACATCATTAACGGTACCCAGGGAACCATCTTCCCGGGGCTCTGCAAAAATCTCAATGCCGGCCTTCCGCACGCAAAATTGCGGCTCGTTGTTGGCCTGCCCGAAGGGAACCAGCCGACCAAGCTGGGTCAAGTGTTCGCCGTCGACCCTGGCGGGGTCCACAAGGGCGTCGATCCTCAGATATGGGGGCGAGAACCGCCATCCGGAGATCTCTTCGGCGAAACGGTCGATCTTCTGGCGGAATTTGTTCATATTCTTGGGGTCCATGGAGAACCCCCCGGCTCCCCGGTGTCCCCCATACTGAATGAACAGATCGGCACAATATTTGAAGGCGGCGAAAACATCAAAACCCATCGGAGCCCGTCCCTCGCCGGCCATATTCCCTTGCTTAAACCCTATGGCCACCGCCGGATGCCCATAATGTCGCCGGATAGCGCTGGCGCAGGCTCCCAGGGCTCGAACCGGCACCTCGCCGTCCACGATGACGATGACCTTGGACTGGAACAGCTTTTCCTCCTGCACCCTGGTCAGAATACTCTCACAGGCAACCTGGGTCTCTCGCTGCTTCCGTCGGCTCTCCTCCAGCAGCTCTCCGGCAATCCGCTCGGCCTGCTGAGCATCGCCGGTCTGCAGCAGTTGAGCGGACGAATATTTGCCGTCATGGCTGACCCCATATCTAAGGGGGCCGTTAATCGCCTGGGAGGAGACGTCCGCCGCCAGCAAGCGGCGCAGAGCGGCGATCCCCGGCCTCGAGGTAACCCTCAACTGCTGATCGCCCAGGCGGCTGAAGATCCGATTGTCATCGACCAGGGGCACACGATCTGCGATAGTGCCCAGGGCGGCCAGATCCAGGTACCGGTGGAAATCGAAATCGGAATCGCCGGTGAGGGCTCTGGCCAATTGATAGGCCACTCCCACCCCGGCCAGGTTGCGGAAAGGATACCGGCTGTCTCCCCGTTTGGGGTTGATCACCGCCAGAGCTTTGGGCAACCGGCCCTGGATCTCGTGGTGGTCGGTGACGATCACGTCCAGACCCATTTCGGCGGCCATGCGCATCCCCGGGAAATCGCTGGACTCGCTGTCCACGGTGATCAGCAGACTGATACCGTTACGCACAAAGCGTTCCAGAACCTCGCGCCGGAACCCGTACCCTTCCGTGACGCGGTCGGGGATATAATCGTCGGAGCTGGCACCCAGATGCCGGAGAACCTCCATCATGATGGTAGTGCTGGTGGCCCCGTCAATATCGTCGTGTCCGAAGACCACGATCTTCTCATGGTCGGTGATGGCCTTCCATATCCGGCCCACGGCGGGCTCAATATCAGGTAGCAGGAAGGGATCGTTCAGATGGGATATCTGCGGCTCCAAAAACCTCTCCGCCTGATCCGGCTCCTCAACACCCCGGCCCAACAGAACGGTGGCCAGCAAGGGCGAGATGCTCAGCTGGCGGCTGATCCAATCGCGCTTTTCTTCGTCTATCTCGTTAATAAGCCAC
>CBDUWG010000392.1:0-2241 GCA_965370845.1 uncultured bacterium | reverse complement strand
TCCCGGCCCAGGCTGATCATCGAGCCCCAGCTTGGCGTGGGCGGCTGCGCCCCCAGGCCGATGAAGCTCAACGAGGCCTCGGCCATGATGGCGGCGGCCATGCCCATGGAGAAGGAGATGATCACCGGGGCCAGACAGTTGGGAAACAGATGGCGGCGGATGATCTGGCCGCTGCTAACTCCCAGGGCCCGGGCGGCGGTGATGTAATCGTTCTGTTTGGTGGCCAGCACCTGGGCCCTCATCAGCCTTGCCATGGGCGCCCAACCCACCAAGCCAATGGCTATGAAAAGGGTGGTCAACCCGGGCTTAAAGGCGGCGGTGACGCCGATGAGGAACAAAAGCGTCGGAAAGGCGAACATGACGTCGGTGAGCCGCATGATGCCCTGGTCTAACATGCCCCCGAAATAACCGGCCAAAACCCCCAGCAGTATCCCCAGGCTCAGGGCCACGGAGCGGGAGAGAACGCCCACCTGCAGGGAGATCCGGGCCCCGTACAGGGTGCGGCTGAAGATGTCCCTGCCGAAGTCGTCGGTGCCGAAGAAGTGGTCTGTGGATGGCGGCAAAAGACGCTGTTGCAGGTCGATCTGGCAGGGATCATAGGGAGCCAGCAATCCGGCAAAAGCACCCACTAACACCAGGCACACCACCAGCACACCACCGAACATGGCCATCCGGTTGCGTCTCAGCCTTCTCCAGGCCTCGTACCAGGGCCCGCCACCCAGGCGATCTCTTGATGCGGCTGTCTGCTCAACGGTCTCCACCATACCTCCAGGGACCACGAACCGTCATTCGTAGCGGATGCGGGGGTCCAATACGCTGTACAGCAGATCCACGGCCAGATTCACGGTGACGAAGATCACCGCCATGAACAGCACGGCCCCCTGGATGACCGGGAAATCACGCTTCAGGATGGCCAGCAGGGTGAAGCGGCCCAGCCCCGGCCAGCCGAAGATGGACTCGGTGAGCACCGATCCACTGAGGTAACTGCCGAAATCCATGCCCACCACGGTGATGATCGGAATGAGCACGTTCCTGAGGGCGTGCTTATTGATCACCCAGAATTCCCTCAGCCCCTTGGAGCGGGCCGTCCTGATGTAGTCCGCGTGGATCACCTCTAACATGTTGGCCCTGGTCATACGGGCGATGAAGGCGGCCGACCGGGTGCCCAAGGTGATGGCCGGAAGAATCATGTACTTGATATTGCCGCCTCCGAAGCCGGAGGGAGGCAGCAGCCGGAATTTCACCGCCACGATGAGGATCAGGATCAGGCCCACCCAGAATACGGGCACAGATATCCCGGCCAGGGCAAAGGTCATGCTCAGCCGGTCCCAGATGGAATAAGGCTTGACCGCCGAGATGATCCCCACCACCAGCCCGATGAGAGTGGCCACTATCATGGCCGAGAAAGCCAGCCGCAGGGTGTTGGGAAATTTCTCCAGGATGGACTCCATCACCGGCCGGCGGGTGACGAAGGACCTGCCCAGATCCCCGCGGACCACCCCCCAGATATAGCGCAGGTACTGCAGGGGCAGGGGATCGTTCAGATGCAGCTCCTCCCGCAAACTCTCCAGGGTCTGCTGATCATACCGCTCCCCCACCATGCTGAGCACCGGGTCTCCGGGAACCACGTACATCAGGATGAAGGTCACCAGGGTGACCCCTAAGAGGACCGGTATCACCAAAAGAATCCGCCTGACTATATATTCGGTCATCTCGGCCCTCGCCCTCGCCCCCGGTGATCAGATCGCTTTGGGGCCATCAGCCGCGGCCCTGGATATCCACCTGCAGCAGCTTGTCGGCATTGAACATCAGGTGCTGCCGGTAGTTCTTCAGCCATGGCTGGTGGACCACGAAGACCTTGGGATGCCAGAGGTAGAGCCAGGCGGCCTGATCAAAGACCATCCCGTCGATCTGACGATACAGCGCCTCCCGCTCTCCCTCATTCAAAGTGCTTCTGGCCTGCTCGATGAGCACATCCACCTGTTGGTTCTTATACCGGGCCCGGTTGCCCCCTCCCCCCCAGTTGACCGAGTGGAAGAGGGGAAACAGGAAATTCTCGCCATCAGGGTAATCGGCATACCAGTCAAGGTAGTATGCATCCGGCTGCCCGGCGTTGATAGCTTGCTTGAGCACCCCCCAGTCCCGGGCGATGATCTCGGCCCTGATGCCAGCATCGGCCAGGTAGGCCTGAACCGCCTCCAGAATCCTGGTCACCGTCGGGCTCTGCGTCTTCCAGATCTC
>CBDUWG010000391.1:0-2249 GCA_965370845.1 uncultured bacterium | reverse complement strand
GTTGACGTGAAGGAAAACGGCATCGGCGGCAACGCCGCCGATAGCGAGCCGGTGCTGCGAAGCAGCATGCTGGCCGGAGCAAGGGGGAAACCTCCCCCTCAAAAAACTATGGACCTGCACACCACTAAATCCCTGTTGCGAAAACACGGCTTTCGGCCCAAGAAGCGGCTGGGACAGCACTTTCTGGTCGACTCCGCAGCGGCTGAAAAGATCGTCGCCGCCGCCGGGGTGAGTTCTGACGATACGGTTTTAGAGATCGGATCCGGCCTGGGGGCGCTTACCGAGGGGCTGCTCCAGCGGGCCGGCAGTGTGATCGCCGTGGAATTGGACACGCACCTGTGCGCCATTCTCACAGCAGAGCTGGGCGCTCACCCGCAGCTGACGGTGGTCAACGATGACTTTCAGAACGTGAACATCCCCGGGCTGGCTCAGAAGGCCACCGGCGGCGGTCTGAAGATCGTGGGCAATTTACCCTATCAGATCACCGGGCCGGCGGTTAGAATTATCCTGGACAACCTGCACCTCATTCGCCTTGCGGTGATAACCGTGCAGCGGGAGGTGGCCGACAGGATTTTAGCCCGTCCGGGAGGCAAAACCTTCGGGATTCTTTCGGTGGCTGCCCAGTATTACTCTCAACCACAAGTTGTCCTTCGCCTTGCCAAAGAGGCCTTCTACCCCCAACCGCAGATCGCCTCCACCGTGCTCATGCTCACCCCGCGGTCCAAACCGCCCGTTTCCCTGAGAGACGAGGAGAAATTCTTCACAGTGGTAAAGGCCCTCTTCGGCCACAGGAGAAAAACGGCCCGAAATGCGCTGCGCATTCACCCGAGTCTCCGGCTTAGCCAGGGAGATACAGATGAGCTGTCCCGGCGCACCGGCATCGACCTGCGACGCCGCGCCGAGACCATGAGCCTCCACGACCTGGCGCAGATCTCCAACGCCATCTGGGAGATACAACATGCTTCAGGCCAGAATTAGGCTGACCAGCTTGCTTTTTGCTCTGCTGATGCTGCCGGCGGACCCGGCCCTGTCTTCCGAGTTGGGCCTGACCTTCAACCGGAACAACAGGACCTATCGGTGGAACACCTTTTTGCGGTATTCTGCCTCGGTGGGCCCTCGGGTACAGGTCCACACATCGGGACACATGTCCAAGATCCTGATCAAGAGGGCCAGTAGCTCCTCTGGAGCCGACCGCCGGCAGGACAATTTCAACTTTACGGCGGGCTTTGATTATCGTCTTAGCAAATGGTCCAGCATCGGCGTCGACCTGGCCGGCGAGCAGAACACGGTGAACAGGGGAGAGATCACTACCCGAAGCGGCACCTTTTCATCCATCCTCACCCTTAACCCACGATCAACTATTCAGTTGAAACCGTTTGTGGGCGGAAAAACAGACCAAAAGCAACAGCAGAACCTGGACAGCAAAGAGGAGGGACTGAACTACGGATTCTACGGATCATGGCAACCCGTTCTCGCTAAAACCCAGACCAAACTGCAGGTGGACCTGTCCAGCGACAGGCTGGTCGCCGGACACAGCTCCACGCGAAAGCTGCTGGCCTCGCTGAAGCGACCGCTATTCCGGGGGGTCAAGGTAAGCCTCTCCTTCGAGGACAAGGAGCAGGGGCGCACAAACCTGTTCGGGCCCGTCGATGCCACCGTCCTGAAACGACAGGATCGCATCAACAGAGGCCTCAATTTCAAGTTGGAGCTGCCTCTGCCAAGAGATATTCAAACTCACATATCCCTGTCCTCCACGGACCGCAGGATCGAGTACAGCCTGCCCCGGGGGGCAAACGATCTGGTGAGTGAGCAGAACAGTCGAAAGGTCACGAACAGCTTTTCGTGTCAGGTGTTAGGCCAGCCGATCGGACTGCTGGCAATTTACGGTGATTTTGCTTTGAGAGAGGGGAAAAACGATTTCGGGCGGGATATAAACGATGAGGACATTCAGGAGATCTCCCTGAGCGCCGGCTTGGGAACGACCTTGTCACCCAGCGACTCTCTCGACATCTCCGGCCATGTGGCTCGTACTTCCTTCGACGCCCCTCATCCCGACAACTACAATGACCGCGATAGCTTCCTGGGTGCCGGAAAGCTGACCTATATCCACACTTTCAGCGAGGCCCTGCGGTTCGTAGGCGAGGCCACCGCTCACTTCACTCATCTGGTCTACCTGCGCAGCCCACGCTCGGCCAACAACAACTGGGGACGGCTCTATGCCCTCTACCCAACGCTGTACATCCGGCCCT
>CBDUWG010000390.1:0-2258 GCA_965370845.1 uncultured bacterium | reverse complement strand
TTCTGGGGTCTTCAGGGTTACGGGAAACTCCTGAAGGAACGCTTCTTCTGGATCGCCTTGAGAAACTCAGGGATCTACACCCTGGGTATCGTTCCCCTTTGGCTGTTCAAGGCGCTCTTAATTTCGGTGCTGCTCTTCCCGTTTTCCTCGAAAGTCCAGACTACATACAAGGCTATGTTCTACCTGCCGCACGTCATGAGCCTGGTTATCATCTCGATGATCTGGCTCTGGATCTATAATCCCCAGTACGGTCTGTTAAATGCTCTCCTGAAGATGGTCGGACTGCGCGGGCAGGTCTGGCTGGGGAACAAGTACCTGGCCATGCCGTCGATGATCTTCATGCAGTTTGTTATGGGAGGAGGAACCACCATCGTCCTCATATCGGCGGCATTAGCAGGCATACCACCGAGCTATATAGAGGTCGCCCGGATCGAGGGAGCGAATCCCGTCCAGGTCTTCTTCAAGATAATGCTTCCCCTCATCAAACCGATTATCCTCTATCTGGTGGTCATAGGGACCATCAGCAGCTTCCAGGTGTTCACACAAATTTACATCCTGACCAAGGGCGGCCCTGAGTTCGCCACCGTCACCATGGTCTACCAGATATACGAACGGGCGTTCCTAACCTTCGACTACGGGGTCGCCCTGTCGCAGTCGGTTTTGTTAATGCTCTTACTGATCGTGCTGGCCATAGTCCAGTTCAAGTGGCTCGGTGGCGGAGTGGAGTACTAGACATGGTTATAGCAGGAAGAGCGCCTGTCAAAATTAAACCCTGGTCAGTCGTCGTTATTGCCTTTTTGACCATCATGGCGGTTATATCTCTCACCCCTCTTTGGTGGATGCTCGTTACTGCATTCAAAAAGCCGGACCTGGTGCTCGAATTCCCACCCAGGTTCCTGCCCATTCCGTTCACCATAAATAACTTCGTCCAGGTAGTTAAATTCGGGTATATGGCCCGGTGGTTTCTCAATACGATCATCGTTTCTGTCTCAGTGACGGTGGTTGGAGTTTTTTTTGCCAGCATGGCCGGCTATTCCCTGGCTAAAAAGAAGTTCCCGGGGAATAAATACTTCCTCGCGCTCTACATAGCCTCCATGATGATTCCGGCCCAGGTGACCCTGGTTCCCCGGTACATACTGTGCAGTAAACTTGGTCTGCTCGATACCTATTGGGTGCTCATCCTGCCTTTCATAGCCAGCCCGGCGGCGGCTTTCCTGGTAAAGCAGTATATGACTAGCCTTCCCACAGCTCTTTTAGAGTCCGCACGGATCGACGGCGCCGGAGAGTGGACGACCTACGCCAGGATCGTCTTCCCCCTGGCAATGCAGGGCCTGGCCGTCCTCGTTGTCATGACTTTCGTAGCCCAGTGGAACTCCTTTCTCTGGGTTCTCATTGCCACAAACAGCACAAAGATGAGGAACATCCAGGCAGGGCTGAGTTACTTCCAGGAGCTCTATCCAATGCGCTACGCCGACCTAATGGCTGCGTCCACCCTTTCCGCCATTCCCATGATCATCGTATTCTTCTCCCTGCAGAAGTACTTTCTCAAAGGAATTACGGTCGGCGCCATAAAGGGATAAGGAGAGAAGATGAAATACTCGTTTATGACCTTTTCCACACCGGAACTCAACCTTGACGGAGTGCTTCAGGCAGCTTCAAAGTACGGCTATGACGGCGTGGAACCCCGCGCAGAATCCGATCACCGCCACGGTGTTGAGACGTCCGCCTCCTCTGCTTCTCGGGAAGAAATCAGGGCCAAAGCCCGTGAAGCGGGGGTGGCCTTCTCGTGCGTAGCCACCTCGTGCGTATACGCCGATCCGGAAACGAGCGCAGAGAATGTGGAAAAGACTCACGCTTTCATCGACCTGGCGGCCGACATCGGCTGCACGCGGATACGTGTGTTCGGAGGACGGATCGGCGGAGGGCTTTCCCGGGAAGAAGCGATCGAGGTGGTGACCGAATCCCTGACCTCTGTAGCCGGCCATGCCGGTGAGCGGGGTGTTGTGGTGTGCATGGAAACCCACGACGACTGGTGCGATCCCGTTCATGTGGCCCGGATCATGACAGGGGTCGGACATGGAGCAATCGGCGTTAACTGGGATATTATGCACCCGGTCAGGACCGCCGGCTATACCATGGAAGACGCCTGCATTCCTATTCAAAAGTGGATCTCTCAGGTGCATTTTCATGACGGGGTACGGGAGGGGGAAAATACGTCCCTCGTTCCCATCGGTCGTGGATTCGTCGATCACCTCACC
>CBDUWG010000389.1:0-2260 GCA_965370845.1 uncultured bacterium | reverse complement strand
AAGGCACGTCTATGGCGGCATCGGCATCTATCTGGGCTTTCCTCCCAGCACTATGGTGGCCGAGATCGAGACCTGCCGAGCCGAGGGCGCCGAGGGCGAGGTGATGTTCTCGGCCAGCGACCTGACCTCCAGCTACAAACTCACCCTGGTGGGCTCCGGCGGACCGTATGAGTATCTCGCTGATATTCCGGCCATGGTCTGGAAGGGCAGCCAGCCATTCATCGCCTCCGTGGCCCTGCCCATCGATACCAGCCATGTGGATCTGTTCTTCAACCGGGATGTGGATGCCATCACCGGTCAGACCGCCTCCAACTACACCTTCGACAACGGCCTGGTCGCCCTGAGCGCCGTGCGCGACGTCGCCGACCACCGTTTGATCCACCTGACCACCAGCACACATTATCAGCAAACCATATACACCCTGACAGTGAACAACGTCGCCGACGAGGGGGCCAAGGAAGTGGTGGCCTGGCCCAACGATCAGCGCAAGTTCTACGGCATGGCCCAGGCCCCGGAGATCATCGTGGACGATTTGGATAGCTCGCCGGCCTTCACCTTCGTGGGCGAGTGGGTCGAAAGCGTATCCGGGTACTGCTGGGAGGACCACAAGCGCTATCATGCCGGCCCGGGCGATGGAGACGAGACGGCCACCTGGACCACCCCCATCACCACCCCGGGTAGCTACAAGGTCTATTTCTGGGTGAACAACGGCGCTTACACGGCGGATGCCCACTACTACATCGACACCTACGCCGGGCCGGACAGCGCCATCGGCGACCAGAACTGGGCAGGCGATGGGTGGCACTATTTGGGCACCTTCCCCTTCGCCGACACGGCCCGGGTGACGGTCACCGATTTTTGGGAGTCCTCCCCTCTGAATGTCATCGCCGACGCCATCAAATGGGTGTTCATCAGCCCCATCATTCCGGCTCCCCCGGCGGCCATCACCGATCTGGCCAGCCACAAGTCCAACGCGGACATCGTGCTGACCTGGTCCGAGGTGACCAGCGACACCCTGGGCAACCCGGAGACCATCTCCGAGTATGTGGTCTATCGCGACACGCAGCCCTGTTCCCCGCCGGGCGACTCCGTGGGCAGCACCGCGGACACCACCTTCACCGATCCCGATGCCGCCGAACCGACGAGCAGCAACTATTACTACGTTGTCCGGGCGGTGGATGATGGCCAGGCCAAGTCGGCCGACTCCAACCAGGTGGGCGAGTTCGTCCGGGAGCTGATCACATCGGCCAAGGCCGACCGGACCAAGAAGATAAAGAGCCTACACTAGTCACAGATGGAAGTTCACAGAGCGGTTGCCAGGAAGGCCGGCACTATTGACTCAGCCCCGGGCAGCCGCTTTTCTGCGGATGGACCTATCCCTCAAAGGGCGAAGAAATTCCGATAATTCCACCACCGGCCGACGGAGACGGAGACGAGCGAGGAGCCTAACATGAAGCAGGGTGAAGGTGATTTTCCGGGACGCATACTGACCCTTGGCGGGTTGATCCTGCTGATGACCATCGGGCTGGGAGCCACGGCCATCCCGGCCGAGGAGGCCCGCTGTGCCTGGTTCACGCGATTTGAGTGGAACAACCGAAACGACATCGAGAGTGAGATGGCCAACATGGAGACCTGTAACATGAACGCCGTGCTGTTCCAGATACGCGGCGAGGCCGACGCTTTCTATATCTCCGAGCACGAGCCCTGGTCGCGTCTGCTGGGAGACGAATACCCCGGCTACGACCCCCTGGCCGTGGCCATCTACGAGGCCCACAGCCGGGGTTTGGAGCTGCACGCCTATGTCAACGCCATGCCGGCCTGGGGCAGCTCCAGCTTGCCGGTCTCACCCGACCATATCTACAACGCTCACCCGGAATGGATCATGGTGGACGAGTATGGGGTGCCCATGGATCCCGGTGAAGCGGGTTACGCCAACATCAGCCCGGGCATCCCCCAGGCGGCCCAGCACGTTAACGACGTCATCATGGATATCGCCACCCATTACGACGTCGATGGTATCCACTTAGATTACATCCGTTATCCCAACTCAAGTCATTCTTACGACGACTCCAGCCTGGCCCGATTTGCCCGCGACTATCCCGGGTGCACCCCGGATAGCTGCGCGGGCGAGTGGAACCAGTTCCGCCGCACCCTGGTCACCGAGATGGTGCAGGCTACTTACGACAGCGTCACCGCCCTGAAACCCTGGGTGAAGATCTCCGCCGCCACATGGGGCATTTTCTACGACGGATACACCTAC
>CBDUWG010000388.1:0-2288 GCA_965370845.1 uncultured bacterium | reverse complement strand
GTGAGAGTTATTACGATCTCATTCTGAGAGAAAATGAGATTCTAACCACTACCTACCTGGACAGCGGTCTGGTGCAGGAGACCACCTATTACTATGCCGTTACCACCGTCGATTCCCTCGGACAAGAAAGCCATTTTTACTCCACTGTGGTCAGCGCCATGCCGAATGAACCTCCCCGGGTGGTAAGTGCTGATGTCCTTACCCCAGGTCATATTGGGGTGATGTTCAGCGAATCCATGGGTCCTTCCGCGCAGGTGACCAGCCATTACCGGATCGACGGTGGGGTGGGCTCGCCATCCTCGGTGATCCTGGATCGCATGGGCCGGAGAGCTTTATTGAGTCTGAGTTCCCAGTTAGAGTCTGAGATATTATATACCATACAGGTCAGCAATGTCTATGATGAGACCGGTGTGACCATCTCTGCCGATGCCCAAACAGCCACCTTTATTTCCCCGGCCGATACCCTGATGCAGCCACTTTATATACGCCGAATCGAGCTTCTGGAGCGAACCGGCCTGGACGTTCTGTTCAGCGACAGTGTGGATCTGAGCAGCGCCGAGGAAGTCAGCCACTATGGGATCGATCCTTTGTTGGAAGTGAAGGAAGCCCGTGTGGACTCATCACAGGGCAATCTGGTCCATCTGGAGTTCTCTCCGGTTCAGGCTCTGGGATCTGTATATACCCTCAGAGTGATGGATATATGGGATCAGGCTCTGCAGAAAACGATCATCCCCGGACTGGGCGACGCCGCCTCCTTTACGTACGCTGCGGACGATTTGAAAGAGGCCATCCCTGTTCCCAACCCCTTTTCTCCCAGCCAGGATGAGGTCCTGAAGTTCATCAATCTGCCCTCGCAGGCCTCGGCGAGCATTTTCACTCTTTCCGGAGAGCTGGTATGGAGCAGAGAGGTGATGGACACCAAGGGGGCCATTGTCTGGTCAGGTGTGAATGAGAACGGCAGTCTGGCGGCCAGCGGGGTGTACCTGTATTTTCTGGAGAGCAACGGAGAGACTAAAAGGGGGAAGCTGGTTCTGATTCGTTAAGCGGACGGGGAGTTTCCCGGCCACCTCTGCAGGATCAAATTTCCTCCCTGGAGCATGCCGTAGGTGAAGTGATTGATCCAATCCCCAATATTGAGGTATGTTTTCTCCCCAAAATGGCGTAGTATCGGGTAGTGGGAATGTCCCAGGATGACGGCGTCGAACCCCTGGGAAAGCTTCTGTTGAGCAGCTTGTTCGTATTCAGCCACCATTTTCAGGGCTCTTTGATCGGTGTAAGCGCGGCTGGAGGACGAGGCCAGCTTGGCCAGAGGGATGCCGATATCGGGGTGAATTTGGCGATAGAGCCAGATGTTCAGGGGGTGCCGCAGGATCTTCTTCAAGATGCGGTATCCTTTGTCTTTTCCGGCCAGCCCATCGCCATGAGCTACGAAGAGCTTTAATCCCTGATGTTCCACCGCCATGGGTCCTGGGGAAACCTCCATGCCCACCTCTCGGGCAAAGAAATCTCCCAGCCAAAAATCGTGGTTTCCGGCCACGTAGATGACTCGCGTTCCCTGTTGAACCAGAGCGGCTAGCTGGTGAAGGACCCGATGGTGCCGGGCCGGAACAGCTTGTTTGTATTCGAACCAGAAATCAAAAAGATCTCCCACCACATACAAGAAGGCGGCATCACGGGAGATGTGGCGCAAGAAGGCGATGAGGTGGTCCTCCTTCGCTTTTTCCACCTGGGAATTGTTCTCTCCTAAGTGAGCATCGGAGATGAAATAAACTTTTTGTTTAGCTCCCACCATTTTCCTCTGGATCCTCTTTTGCTGTGACGAGAATAAATCAAGTTGTAATATAACCTCGGTTTCCACAAAGGCAACCATTTTTCCGTATGCCGAAAGAAAACTTTTCCCGCCAGGGAGCTCTTGGGCCCTCGGCGGTTTTTTTGTGAACTCTGTGATCAGCCGTGATAAAGTGCTGCAAATTCTGTTTCATGAATGAGTTAGCCAGGGGATTACGGGTATTTTGTTCCCATTTTGGGCAATTTGCCTGCTTAAATCCCTACCTGATAGTCCCGCAGAGAGACTGTCTGAATGACCTGTGGTTATATCCTGCTAACTTCATTAAGATAGCTAATTATAGCTGCTGTGGTTGTTAAATAGATTCTCCGCAAAGATCTGTTTGGCACGTTGTTTGCAGTTTAACGAGATGCCGGTGTATGTCTTTTTACACAATATGGTTTTTCGCAGATCTTACCTTTAACGATAAGTGGGGAGGTGTATCTCATGCGACTCAAGAAAC
>CBDUWG010000387.1:0-2334 GCA_965370845.1 uncultured bacterium | reverse complement strand
TGTGCGGTATTGGCGATGATGGTGCCGTTGGGCAGAGGGCTGTCCACAGTCAGGGTAAGGCTGACGTTTCCGGAATCTCCAGCAGGGATGGAGCCCGGGGACCAGGTTACCCGTTGGCCGTCGTAGGAGCCTCCCCCCGTGTTGGAAAGATATGCAGTGTGAGTGGGAATAGTATCCACTAGGGTCACGCTGGTGGCTGTGCCATCTCCGGTGTTGTGATAGGAGATGGTGTAGGTGACGTTGCTGCCGGCCCAGACAGGGTCGGGATCATCATCTTGGGTCAGAGACCAGACCGGTATCGGTTCCGTGAGGGTGATATCCTCGGTCATCTGGGGCTCCTGATCGTCGGTCAACAGGACGGCCACAAATCCCACTTCCCCGTTGGCCGAGTTGGAAAAATGAATGGCCAGTGAATCGCCGTCTGCCCAGTCGAGGGCGGTGAAGTTACCGCATTCGACCTCGATCCACCCCGGGCCCATGATGCCGTTCCCGTATGCATTGCCGGGATCTTCTTCTGTTCGTGTCTCCGAGTGAGCATTGTTGTTGGAGACGTCCACGATATAAGCCTGAAAAGAGAGCTCGCCCACCGCTGGAACGGTGGCGTCGGAATTGAAGACCTGACCGATACCAGTGTGAGGCACCTGAGCGTTGCTCAGCCCAAAGCTCAGCAACAGGATAGGGACCAGCAGACCGATGACGAGACAGTTCCTCCTTACCATTTGTCTGACCTCCTCGGTGAAAGATAGGCTCTCAATTTCGGCCGCGCTTACGGAATGCGATTGGGTTAAAACCGGTGATCTTTCCGCCGGGCCAGATCCCGCCCTGGGTGACGTTGGCGAAATAGGGCTGTCCCGGATGGATGGCCTCTTCCCCGTACCATGTTTCTCCCACCTTAAAGGCGATGGAGACATAGCCCTGGGCTTGAGGATCCCAGCTCTTGACGGCGGTGCAATGAGGGATGGATTCCCCTAACTCCTTGGCCAGGGAGAGGGTGCTGGAAAGGGGCACTGTGATGGTGTTGTAACCGTTGCCCCCCGGGGCAGCCAGCGTAAAGACGGGATCTTCCCCGACACCACCCACTATGGTCCAGGTACTTTCCTGGCTGGCATCCACGAAGAGGTAGTATGGATATCCCAGGTGCAGCTCTGTTTCCCCGTACCAGATCTCTCCGATCTTGAAAGCCAGGGAGGCATAGGATTGGGTCTGCGAATCCCATTCTTTGACGGCTGTACAATTAGGGACGGTCTGGCCCAGATCCTTGGCCTTGACTATCTGCCCGTTGTCCAGAATCAGGGAGAACATATGGTAACCCGAAGTGTTGGGAATTATAGTGTAGTCGTATTCGGCCACGCGGTTGGAGATTTGTCCTTTGTTCCCCGCCTGATCCACGGCACAGATCAGATAATAAGAGTTATGATCGACAGAGCCGATGCCGCTGCCCTCATCGAGATACATGGTGGTCGCAACGGCGGCGATGGAGTCCGAGCTCTGCGGAGAGAAAAAGGGCACCTCGCTACGATAGATGATATAATGGCTGACGCTCTCCGGGAATCCCAGGGAGTCCAGGGTCACCGGCGCCCAGGTGAGCAGAACCGCTCCCTGCCACTCCTCGGCCGTCAGCTGATCGGTGGATTTTGGGGGGATCGTGTCCGAGCTGGGAGCCAGACAAAGGATCTCATCCGATTCCGGCGAGTGCAGGCCCTCTTCACTGTGTGAGTTGACCCCGGCCACCTTAATCTTGTAGGTATGGCCGCTGTCCCCCGGGACGGCGTAGGTGTCGGCGGAGACGGTGTCGTAATTGCTGAAATCTCCACCGTCCATGGAAAGATAGATGTTGTAGTAAGCTAATGTGCTGGCGGCGTTCTCCGGCTCCGTCCAGGTGAAGTCCAGATAACGATCGTTGTCGATGCCATCGAACTTGACCTGGGCCCGGCAGTGAGAGACCGGAAGGGCCAGGATCAGAAAGATGCCCGCGGCAATGAGCCATCTCGCCGCCAGGAGCGGGCATCTGTGCTTGCAAAGAATACTGATGTGTATCATTTCTCCCTCTTTGTAAGCGTCCTGTGATAGTGAACTACGTGTCCTTAGAGTGTCCTTAGAATTTTGCCAGAAATCATGCTTTTTGCCTCCTGCACTGAAAATCGACTCGCAAGACTTGGGCCAGTTTTCCAGAAAGAGGGAGACTTTTTTAAAAGGTTTCTCAACCAGCTTTATTTGCAGGCAGATAGGCTGTTCCGAATCCGGCGATGTGCACGGGTTCATTCGTATGGGCAGACAATAACTGTGAGCAAGTTTTATTCAAAAAGTATGATCATGGGAGAGGTTCATGACGAT
>CBDUWG010000386.1:0-2344 GCA_965370845.1 uncultured bacterium | reverse complement strand
TATGAGGAACTTCCCTCCGGCCAGCCCCAGTGGCCGGAGGCGGTGACCATGAGCGAGATCATGGCCGATGACATGTGGCATGCCCTGCGCACCACCACCTGGTATGCCCGCGGCGACCGGAGCTTTCTGGGGTTTAACCTGGGAGTGCTGAACGATCTGCAGATGCCAGGGGAGCTCACCGAGGCTTCCTTCTTCGACTACACCGCCGAGAAGAACCGGCTGCGCAACGACGACTACCTGAAAATCGAGGCCAGGGCTCTGTTCACATCTTTTCTGGATTACTACGACGCCGATCCCCTGGTTACTGGAAATCTCTCCGGGATCGTCTCCGATGAGGAAACGGAAGAGCCTGTCAACGGGGTAACCTGCACCCTGTGGCCGGATAGTCTGGTATACACCACCGATGACTCGGCCAACGGCCTGTTCATTTTCGATGATCTGGCCCCGGGCACCTACTCGGTGACCGTTGAGAAACAGGGCTACAACGCGGAAATCGACAGTCTGATGGTCAACGCCAACAGCTTTGACCGTCTGGACTTTGAGCTGGTCAACGAATTACCGCCCACGGTGGTGAGCACGGTCCCCGATTCCGGGGATACCGCGATCTTCGTGTTCGAGAACATTCAGGTGACCTTCAGCCGGACCATGGACCAGCCCACCACCGAGGCTGCTTTCCTAATCCTTCCCGACGCTGGCGGTACCTTCAGCTGGGATGCAAACAAAAAACAGCTATCCTTCGATCCTCACGATTACCTCCAGGCATCCACGGACTATCAGGTGACCATCGACTCGACGGCGCGGGACATCTACGGCCATTATTTCGACGGCGATGGCGATGGCGTCGAGGGTGATCCCTATATCTTCAGCTTTCGAACGGCGCGGCTGGACACCACCGGTCCCTCGGTTGTTTTGACCGCGCCGGCCGACGACGCCTTGGACGTCCCGGTGGATGTGGCCATTTCCGCGGAATTCGACGAGTTTCTCGATCTCGCCACCATCATCCCGCAAAATGTGATCCTCAGGGACGCCGCCTCCGTGCCCGTGGCCCGAAGCTATGACTACCAGGAACTGGACACCCACGGGATCCTGTTCATCTACCCCACCAATCCGCTCAATCCCGGCGAAACATACACCGCGACCCTGAACACCGGATTACAGGATCTGTTCCTCAATAACCTCGATCAAAGCTACGAGTGGTCCTTCACCACCAGCGCCCAGTCATACGAGTTCACCACCATCGACGATTTCGACGATGGAACCAGCCCCTGGTGGGACCCCGAGGGCAGCGGCAGCACCGCCGGCACCATCGCCGACAGCACCACTTTCCTGGGCGACACCACGGTGGTCAATCCCGGCACCGGGAGCACCGCCTCTGGCCGGTTGAAGTACGAATGGAACACCTCGAGCAGCAATTGGCTGATCCGTGTCTATTTCCCTCCCCCCTCCTCGGATGCGGTCCATTTCGACACCACCTACGCCCTGCAGGTCTACCTTTACGGCGACGGCAGCAACAACAAGTTCCGCTTCTGCGTGGACGACCACCTTCCGGCCACCTCCGGGTCCTATCACGAGGTGAGCCAGTGGGTGACCATCGATTGGGTGGGCTGGCGGCTGGTCCAGTGGGATCTGGGCTCAGACTCGGTGGGCAGCTGGATCGGAAACGGGATATTAGAGGGCACCATGCGGGTGGACAGTTTTCAGATGAGCTACAACGACGAATCCGGGGCGGCGAAGGGAACCATCTACCTGGACGATCTGCGGCTGGCCAGGGTTGTTACCGGCGTGCAGGACGAAGAGCCGCTGGTGCAGGGGCTGCCGATTCAATTCCACCTTTTCCAGAACTACCCCAACCCCTTCAATCCCCGGACGAACATCACCTATCAGCTTGCCGAAGGGAACCATGTCCACCTGCGAATCTTCGACGTGACGGGGCAAACGGTGAGAGGTCTGGTGGATGAGAATCAGCCGGCAGGAACCTATTCTGTCCGCTGGGATGGACGGGACGATCATGGCCTGCCAGTGGCCAGCGGAGTGTATTTCTGTCATCTGCAGACCGGCCGCTTTTCCAAAAGCTGCAAGATGACCCTTATGCGTTAATCTTTCTGGTTCTCAAACCTCAAGAAAGGCGTGTCGGATGTTCTCCAAAATCTTGTTGGCCACCGACGGCTCGGACAACGCCCTGCGGGCGGCTCATCAGGTGGCCCGGATGGTCAAGAAACAGCCCGCCAAAGTGATGATGCTCAGCGCGGCCTATGTGCCCTCCATGTATCTGGACGACATCGGACCTGAGCTGGCGGAGAGCTTTGTGGATGAGGCGCGTCAGGCCCTGCAGTTCACCGAGGAG
>CBDUWG010000385.1:0-2369 GCA_965370845.1 uncultured bacterium | reverse complement strand
AGATAGTTTTGCAAGTAGTACAGCAACAGCAATCCGAGAAGCAGGCCCCCGGCGATCATAATCAAGCTCTTCCTGCACAGCCCCGGACCCACCCTGACCATCTCTTCCACCGATTGCCCGCTCATCTCCCGGCGCTTTTCTGCTGACTCATTCTTCTCCATCCAGCAGATACCTCTCCAGGAACAGCGTCATGGCCGCGTTGAAATAGTCGCTATTATACTTCTTGCTGAAACCATGCCCCTCGTCTCTGGCCAGCATGTACCATACCTCTCCCCCATTTTTCCGGATGGTCTCCACCATCTGCTGGCTCTGTGTGACGGGAACCCGGGGATCGTTCAGCCCCTGGGCGATAAAGAGCGGTTTGGTGATCTTTGCGGCATTAGTGGTCGGGGAGATACGCGTCAGGAATTCCCTCATCTGAGGATCTCGCTCATCCCCATACTCTGCCCGGCGCAGATCCCGGCGGTAATCCCTGGTGTTCTCCAGGAAGGTCACGAAGTTACTGATGCCCACTTTTTCGATGCCCGCTCGCAGCCGGCCGCCGTAATGCGTCAAGGAAGACAACACCATGTAGCCGCCGTAGGACGACCCGTAGACGGCCACCCGGTCGCCGTCCAGCTCGGGTTGCTCATCTATCCAGTCCAGCAGCGCGCCAATATCACTGACCGAGTCCTCACGTTTATATCCGTTGTCCAGCAGCAAATAGCTCTTGCCATATCCCCTGGAGCCACGCACGTTGGGCTGCATCACCGCGATGCCCAGCTCTTTGACCAAGAACTGCCTCCTTGTGCTGAAATACGGCCGGGCCTGGATCTCCGGACCGCCGTGAATATCGATCAGCACGGGGAAAGGACCTTCGCCTTTCGGCTGATAGTAAAAGGCCGGTATGGTCCGTGCACGGCCAGGCATCTCATCGAACGTCTCAAAGCGAATTAGCTTGGGCACGATGAAATCCTCGCTTTTCAGACCACCCGTCTCGCTGTAAGTCCAGCGAACCAGTTCCTTGCTGAAGAGATCCAGGGTGTACACATCCCCGGGAGTCTGAGGCGTGTTCAGAACCATGCCCAGTTGTGTTCCATTGGGGTGGAACTTCAGGCCATAGATCCGGCCCACGGGGAGCTGGGGCATGGACATCTCCATATGCGACGGCAAGTCCAGGACGTGAAGCTGATCTATCCCCTCCTCATTGACGACGAAGGCCAGACGATGCCCGTCCTCGGACAGAGTGAATCCCTCCACATCCCAGGGGATATCCCCGGTGAGCACATCGATCCGGCCGATGGCCAGATCATAGTACTGCAGACGCCGGAACTCGCCATTCTGGTCGGAGGTGAAGTAGATCCCTTTTCCATCTTTGGAAAAACGCCCACCGCCGTATGCAATTTTTTCCTCCGCGGGATTGAAAGGCATCAGCTCCCTGCTCTCCAGGTCCAGAACATGGAGATATATCTCGTTGATCGACACATATTTCATCACCAGCAGCTTACTGTCGTCCGGCGACCAGCTCCAGGCCTCCCAGCTTCCTTCCTCCTGGAGAATGGCTTCTGAGATGCCCGGATCGTGGATATCAGCCATGTGCAGGTCCCAGTCGCGGCCGTTGCCGGCGGTTGTGGAAAAAACAAAGCGTTCGCCCCCGTTGGACCAGAGCACGTCCCCGTTGCGGGACTTCCCATCGGTCAGCATCCGCTGCGCGCTCGTTTCCAGATCAAAGAAAAAGATCTGGTACAGCTCCGAGCCATGCACGTCCATGGTGAACAGGAAACCGTTGACCTGGGAGTTTAAGCTCACCCACACCTTGGTGACGGGCTCATGGAAGAAGGTGATCTGCTGACGGGCCCCTCCCGGTTTCTCGACCGCGTGGATCTGGCTGGTCTGGCCGAAACGCGTTTTGATCAGCAATCCCTTGCCAGAGGGGAGCCAGCCCTGTAGCGACGCGGAGCGTATGTTCTGGTAGCGAGTCAACTGGTTCTTGATCCGCTGGGGGATCTCGGGGATGCCCTCGATGACCAGATTGCCAAGCTCCACCCGTTCCGTCTGCTGCGCCTGGACACAGCCGGCCATGAACAAAACAGCGCCGAGCAACAGAGGGCAACTACGTCTGAACATCATAAAACCTCCTCTGGCGTTGACCTGACCGTGTCCGGTAAACCATGAACCCCGCATGCCTAAATGACCAATCTACCCGGTCGCCAGCCTCATCAGAAACATGGGGATCACCCCGGAGACGATGTTGAAGGTCATATGCACAGCGATGGCCGGCACCAGGCTGTCCGTCTTCTCCCGAAAATATCCGGCAACAAACCCCAGAGCTGTGGCGCTGATGACGATGAGCACCACAACCTTGGAGTCCATGTTACCCAACAGACATA
>CBDUWG010000384.1:0-2373 GCA_965370845.1 uncultured bacterium | reverse complement strand
GGCTTATTTAATGCCTCTACTTTCTCTTGTCTTGGTTTTGCTTTATCTTTTTTCAGCTGCCCAAGCCTCTCGATGTTCTTCTGTGCATTCCTGGCCAGATCTGATCCCGGGGCAATGGTGATAACTTGCTCCCAGGCCTCGCGGGCTTTTTCCAGCTCTCCCTTACTTTGGTAGCCCGTTCCCAGCAGATCATAGGCACTGACCAGCTGCTCCATGGGGAACTTGCCCGGGGCTTTTTCAGCTATCCTGACGACAAATTCCAGATCCTCGATGCCCGTTTCCAGTTTGCCGAAAAACTCAGGTACGTTCAATGCGATGATGGCGCGATGGAAATGAGCAAGAGGGTTTTGCGTGTCCAGAGAGACGGCCCTATCCAGCGTCTCAAAGGACATCTCGACCAACTTCATCGCCTCCGTCATATCATTTGTCTGGCCGGCTCGCATGCCCAAGTACAGGCCCAGGTAGGAATGGGCATCAGAGCTTTGTGGGTATTCTTTTACTGCCTCCTGCATGGTCTTGGCTGCTTCCTGTAGATAACCGGATTGGTGGTGCTTTTCGGCCTCTTGGATGTATTCTCCCTGGGTCTTGGCCAGACCGAGGCTGGCGCTGCAGATAATGGTTAGGGCGATGAGAAATCTAGCCAGTATCTTCATGTTCTTCTCCTTTTTGAAAAGGTTCACAGAAGGGTTTTACCTCCTGGTCAGCGGTCAGCCAAGTTTGGGAGTTGCTCAGCATACATTCGCGGAGTCAAAGCAAATCATAAGCTATACAACTCCCCGTACTTTTTCCGCAGATACTTGATATACGGCTCTGTGCTCAATGGCCCGCCGGTGACTCGCTCGACGAGCTCAGATGGGGTGAACTTGTTCCCGTGCCGGTAGATGTTTTCCTTCAGCCAGCCCAACAGGGGCTGGAATTGACCCCTGGCGATCTGCTCAGGGATCTGTGGGTGCGCTGCCAGCGCCGCCTCGTAAAACTGCGCCCCCATGATGTTGCCCAGGGTGTAGCCCTGGAATCTGCCCCCGATAGTGCTGCTGTACCAGTGTATATCCTGCATCACGCCATCCCGGTCATCCGGGGGAGCGATTCCCAGATCGGTTTGATATCGCTCGCGCCATGCTTGCGGAAGATCGGCAACCGTTAGCTGGCCCTCCAGCAGATCCAACTCCAGCCCAAAGCGGATCATGACGTGCAGGTTGTAGGTGACCTCATCGGCAGCAGTGCGGATCAGAGAGCGTTCCACCTTGTTGATGGCCCGGTAGAACGTATCCAGCAAGACCGGTTTGAGCTGATTTGGAAAGACCTCCTGAAGTCTGGGGTAGTAGAACGTCCAAAAGCCACGGCTATGCCCCACCAGGTTCTCCCACAGCCGGGACTGAGCCTCATGAGCGCCAGATGAGGCTCCATCGGCCAGTGGAGTGCTCTCCAGGTCCATGGAGATACCCTGTTCGTAAAGGGCATGACCGGCCTCGTGCATGGCGCCGAACAGCGCTTCGTTCAGATCGTTTTCTTTAACCCTGGTGGTGATGCGCACATCGCCCAGGGAGAACTTGATCATGAAGGGATGAGGGGTTTTGTCCTGGCGGCCGCGTGTGAAATCATAGCCAAGGCGCTCGATGATCTCCAGGCCAAAGGCCAGTTGCTGTGCTTCGGGGAAGTTTTGATGCAGGCATGAATCGTCTGCCATCGGTTGAGAGGTGATGGCCTCTACTATGGGCACGAGTTGCTCGCGGAGCTCATCGAAGAGGACGCGCAAGGTGGAGGCCTTCATGCCGTAGTCCTCATAGTCGATGAGCGGATCGGCGATGTGCTCGTAGCCGGGAAAGAAATCTGCCAGTTGGCGGCTCAGGTCGAGGGTCTTTTCCAGGTATGGTTGTATAGCGGAGAAATCATCAGCCGGTCTGGCCTTGGTCCAAGCCTCGTATGAGGCGGACGAGTGGCTGGAGAGCTGCTCGGTGAAAGACGGTGGTATTCTCAATGCCCGGTCGTATTCACGCTGGGTAACGCGAATGAGGCTGGCTTCATCCGAATCATAGTCCAGGCTTTCCTGGTAAGAACGCAGCTCTTCCAGCAGTTTCCCGATGGCCGGGTCGGTGAACTTCTCGTGGGCCAGCCGCTGCAGCGTGGCCATCTGCCGTGCGCGAGCAGAGGCTCCACCCGAGGGCATGTAGGTGGCCTGATCCCAGTACAGCAGCTCCGCGGCGGAGCTCAGATCGTTGATCTCCACGAGGCGTTTTTTGAGTTCTTGAAGCTTGGCTTCCATAGGTTTGCTCCCCTTTGGGTACGATGGTTGCTAAGTTGTCAGAATCTGTTCCGTTCGTCCGTAATATGAGAGTTAAGTGATTGCTAGGGTTTATAGAAAAAGGTTCACTG
>CBDUWG010000383.1:0-2381 GCA_965370845.1 uncultured bacterium | reverse complement strand
AGAAGTTTCTCTCCTTATACAGACCATAGGCCGCGAAGATGAGCAGCCATGTGGCCGAGAGGACCAGCAGGAAAGGTGCGTTTCGGGAGCTCAGTCCGGAGCCGGGTCCGAAGAGGCCGGAGTCGAACCGCAGCCACTGGGCAAAGAGGAGGGACATATAGATGGTGACCAGGTCGACCATGGCCAGGAGGGCGAGTAAAGTTTTTCTTCTGTTCATGCGCCTTGGGTTCACCGCGCCCATAACAGCTTACCTCTTTTCCGAAAGGTCTGAGAATAGAGGGTGAGGAATCGGAGATTCCCATTTCACACGAATTTCTTGATCCCGTTGACAACGTGTTGGATCTGCTCTTCAGTGAGCTCGGCGAACATGGGCAGGGAGAGCACCTGTTCAGCACACTGCTCGGCCACCGGAAATGAGCCTTGCCCATATCCCAGATGGGCGTGAGCCTGCTGGAGATGAAGGGCGATGGGATAATGGAGGCCCACAGCCACCCCGCAAGAGCGCAGGTGTTCGGCCAGCGCGTCCCGCCGGGTCGATTTGATAATATATAGATGAAAGA
The DNA here is from genome assembly GCA_965370845.1 of uncultured bacterium. Lineage (GTDB taxonomy): Bacteria > SM23-81 > SM23-81 > SM23-81 > SM23-81 > DAOVRJ01. The sequence goes on along the minus strand of CBDUWG010000383.1, from coordinate 1,821 downwards.
CATGTTTTGCAAATTCTTTTTCGACGGGTGTGATCACATCAACGTCCCGGAGCAGCTCGCTGTAACGTTGGGCATTGTGGCGCCGCCGGTCTGTCCAGTCCGCTAAGTGTTTGAGCTTAACGCTGAGAACGGCCGCCTGGATGCCGTCCAGCCGGTAGTTGAATCCCTCCAGGGAGTGCTTGTTTTTTTCGGCCTGCCCGTGATTGTTCAGAACTCGAATTTTATCCGCTATCTGGGGATCGTTGGTTACCACCATGCCCCCGTCACCATAGGCACCCAGGTTCTTTCCGGGATAAAAGCTGAAGCAGCCCACATGGCCCAGCGCGCCGACTCTTTTTCCTTTATACTCCGCTCCATGAGCCTGGCAGGCGTCCTCGATGACGGTCAGGCCACGCCGGCCGGCGATCTCCATGATGGGATCCATGTCGGCTGGTTGTCCGTAGAGATGAACGGGCAGGATGGCTTTGGTCTTGGGTGTAATGGCCCCCTCGATCTTGCAGACGTCGATGTTGTGGCTTTGCGGATCTACGTCCACGAATACAGGCCTGGCCCCGGCCATGGTGATGGCCTCTGTGGTGGCGATGAAGGTGTTGGGAACGGTGATCACCTCATCGCCAACTCCGATGCCCGTGGCCACCATGGCCACGTGCAGGGCGGCCGTTCCGGAGCTGACTCCGATGGCGTGTTTTGCTTCACAGAATGTGGCAAATTGCTGCTCAAAGGCCTTCAATTGGGGTCCGCCCACGAAGCTGGTGTTGTCCATCACCTCCTGGATGGCCGGGTTGATCTGGTCGCGGATCTGGGCGTATTGAGCTTTCAGGTCGAGGAAGGGTACGTTCATGTGATATCCTTTGGATGAGGGGTTATCTGTTGACATTATGAATTATCAGAGATACGGGCTTTGATGGATCTCATGAATGGGCTAAAAGACTCGGACAACTCGCACGAAAAGCTCGACGAGCAGATCACTCTCTCCGGGATCAACGGAGCAGAACCATTTTTTGGACCTTTTTGGAGGGGCCGACTTTCAGGGCGCAGAAGTAAACGCCGCTGGCCACGGGCAATCCTTCGCTGTCCTGGCCATCCCAGGTGGATCGATGTACGCCAACAGGCTGTGTATCATCTACCAGGGTGACCACTCGTGGGCCGTGAATGTTGTAGATGCTTAACTTTACATTGTCTTCTCTAGAGAGATGGTAGGTCAAAGTTGTTCCGGAGTTGAAGGGATTGGGATAATTAGCGAAGAGGGAGAAGGCATCGGGCGTGGGACCCTCGCCTGCTGGTTCTTGGTCAATATCGGAGCTGGGAGCAGACAAAACTAGGTCGTCTAGTTGATATGAGCCCCGGAGGACAACTTTTTTTACCCGAGAAAAAGAAGCGTCCAACAGAGATGAAACATCGACCGCCAAATCCCGTTGCAGCGAGTGCCAGGTTGAATCTTGATAGGATGAGCCAAGGTGAAAAAAGACATATGATCCACTGGAAGTGTCTGCGCCAGCATCTGGGGTGTACTGCAGGTAATATTCTCCAACGGTGGTCTGGACTCGCACATAGAGGACGAAGAAATCAGTTGCCTTAATCTTCAACGAAAACAGCGTCTTGGGCAAATCATAGCCTGTATGGCTAATTCTGAAACCAGTGCCCTCACATGTTGTGACTTGCATAACCCGACTATTCAAAGTGGAGTCGAAAACCACCGTGAGTTCTCCTGATCCCGCATCGATCGCCCAACCGTGATTCAGTGGCGAATCTTCATACTCGAAGTCGTCAAGGACCAGCTCATCAAGGACGGATACCGTAGCACTTGCTACATTGTTTTCC
>CBDUWG010000382.1:0-2381 GCA_965370845.1 uncultured bacterium | reverse complement strand
TTTCTCTTGACAGCTTAGGGTTGGCGAGTTAGGTTACATTTGCTTGAAATTTTAGAAGCTTAGGCTCAGAGACCTGGTAGCACAGTGGAGTGTTTAGATGAGCAAAACGGAGAATGTCTATCAGATCGTGGATCGGATCGTCTGCCAAGACAACCGTTACAAAAGCGAGGCATATCTGTTTGTTCTGGACGCTCTCGTGTACACGAAGAAAAAGGCAAGGAAGAGCCGTGATGTTAACAGCCGGGCGCTTCTGCAGGGGATTAAGGAGCTGGGCGTAAAGAAGTTTGGTCCCACCGCCCGGATGGTCTTCGAGCATTGGGGCGTGAGGACCACCGAGGATTTCGGCCGGGTGGTGTTCAACCTGGTGAAGAGCGGATTTTTGAAGAAAACGGAAGACGAGAGTCTCGCGGATTTTAAAGGCGCTTTCGATTTCCGGGAGGAGTTCGAAAGGAAATTCAAGTACCAGATTGACAAAGAGTTCCTTTGAAAGAGCCGGAATCAAGGTTCTCCCGGTCAGACGAGGAGATTTTCGTGGACAATCCGTCCGGAATCATCACCCTGATCACCGATTTCGGCACACAAGATGGCTACGTGGGGGCGATGAAGGGTGTCATTCTAGGCATCAACCCCGGGGCTCGCATCGTGGATATTAGCCATCGTGTAAACAGACACGATCTGCTTCAGGCCGCCCTGGTTCTGCGCAACACCTGTTCCTACTTTCCCCCGGGAAGCGTTCACCTGGTGGTGGTGGATCCCGGTGTGGGTGGGAGACGAAAGGCCCTTGTGGCAGAGACAGAGGGTTTTGTCTTCGTGGGCCCGGACAATGGAGTGTTTTCTCCGGCCCTGGAGGATTTCCCCCCCGTTCGGGTGGTGGCCATCCAAAAATCCCGATACATTCTGCCCCGGGTCAGCGATACTTTCCACGGACGGGACATCTTCGCTCCCGTGGCGGCGCACTGTTCGCTGGGCGTTGGGGTGGATGAGTTTGGACCGCAGATCAAGACCTGCCAATCCATGGTACTTCCCCAGCCCAGGATTGAGGCGGATGGCCTGCGCGGCCAGGTGATGTCTGTTGATCGTTTCGGGAACCTAGTGACCGACATCTCCCGCCGTGATCTGAACGAGTGTACGGGCACGGCCCCCGTGATCATCCAGTTGGGGGAGCTGACCATCTCGCGGATTTCCCACTCCTACCAGGAAGTTCCCCGGGGCAGCCCGCTGGCCATCATCGGCAGCTGGGATCTGCTGGAAATTGCCGTCAATGGCGGCGACGCTCGTTCTGTGTTAGGGGCTGAGCGCGGTGATCCTGTGGTGGTCAGGAGGGGGACTGGCGGCTGAGGGGTCCAGAGAGAGGCTGAGGTTCTTTCTGTTTTTTACGATGACCCGAGCAAACAGATGGGGGAAAGGTCCCTTCATACTTTTTGTTCTTATAGCATAGAGTATTAATAATGTCAAGGATTTTATGTCGAAAACGTCTTCAGAAGGTCACCAGGTAACCTGGCCCGACGAATATCTCACCGTCAAGGGCCGGAGCAACCAGGAGATCAAGGTCAAGGGCTCGCGGTTCATCGCCTCGGTGACCCCCGTTGAGTCCGAAGAGGAGGCCAAAAGATTTATCGACCGGGTTTCCGGGGAGCATTTCGACGCCACCCACAACTGCTATGCCTACCGGGTGGGCCTTGGCGATGCAGCGATCTCCCGCTACAGCGATGCCGGTGAGCCATCGGGTACGGCCGGGCGGCCTATCCTGGAAGCGATCACGGGTCGTGACCTTACGGATGTGGCCGTGGTGGTGACCCGCTATTTCGGGGGGACCAAGCTGGGCACCGGGGGCCTGGCCAGGGCCTATAAAGAATGCGCCGTGGCGGTTCTGGACGGTGTGGGGACAGCCCGGAAATTTTTGACAGTTGATTTCATGCTGAACTTTGCTTACCCGTTGACCAAAGAGGTTGGGCGCATTCTGAACAAGTATCATGGCCATGTTCTGGAACAGCAATATGGTCAGATGGTGGGCATGACCGTCCGGGTTCGCAAAAGCAGGAGCGAGAGTTTTCGGGAAGATCTGGGCCTTTTGGGCCACGGGCAGGTGGACGTAGAGTAAGTTTAGCGAGTTGAGAGAGTTCTGAGAGTTCTGAGAGTTGAGAAAGGCGGATTCTGTATACTGGATTCTGGATACTGGATAAAGGCAAATACAATGCAAATGCGAAGACTAGAGGGCAAGACTGGAGATTCGGCAAAAACCTGTTTGTTGTTGCCTCTTGCTTTCTGCTTTCTGTCTACTGCTTCCTGCCACTATTCTCTCACTGCCATTGCTATTGCCATTGCCACTGGTTGGGGTGTGGGGTGAGGGTCAAAATACAAATTGAAATTTGCACATAGCA
>CBDUWG010000381.1:0-2411 GCA_965370845.1 uncultured bacterium | reverse complement strand
AATCCTATTTTTGCAGAATCCTCGACCCCTTGGATTGCAGCTGTAGGGTCAGAGGGTATTGTGTCTTTGCGGCCACAGACCTCAACCGAGAGCTATTCCAAAATCGTTCCGCAGAGGGGGTAGCGGAAGACGGCGAGGGGCGCGGCCGGCCGCGGCGGATGAGCAAGGACGGCATCGGTGGCGCAGCCGCCGATAGCGCCCCGGTGGCGCAGCCACGCCGGCTGCAGCTAGGGGGAAGCCTCCCCCTCCTGACCTCTCCACACCAAGATTCGAGGGGCCGAGGATTCAAGGGGTCAAGGACTCCTCTCCACCCCGAAAAATCAGTCTACAACGAACTGTGGTTCAGATTTCGATGGTTTTGTTTTACCCTTGAACCCTCAAATCCTGGAATCCTTGAATCCTATTCTTCCTAACATCCTCAAATCCTCAATCCTTAAAACCTTTTGCTGAAATTTCCTAATCCCTGCACACAAAAAAAACCGGCATATCGCCGGTCACTTCGCAAAACCCCTAGCACAACGCCGCTCACCATTTTCTCTTCCACTCCCTGAGCACCTCCAACGCCGCCACCATATCATCGGGCAGATCAGACTCGAACTGCATGAATGTTCCCGTCTCCGGATGGGTGAAGCCCAACACCTTAGCGTGCAAGGCCTGGCGGGGCATGATCTTGAGCAGCTCCTGCCCCATGGTGCGGGCGGCCTGGCTGAGACCGGCCAGCTTCTTACGCCTCCCGCCGTACTTGGCATCGCCCAGTATGGGATGCCCCAGGTGAGTCAGGTGCACGCGGATCTGGTGAGTGCGGCCCGTTTCCAGCTTCAGGGACAGATAGGAGCAGATGCCAAACTCCTCCTCCACCCGGTAGTGGGTCACGGCCCGGCGCCCTTTTACCAATCGAACGGCCATCTTCTTCCGGTCGCCCTGGTGACGGCCGATGGGGCTGTCGATGCTTCCCTGTTGAGATGGGAACTGCCCCCAGATGACGGCCCGATACTCCCGCCTGACGGTGCGTCTGGCCAGCTGTTCGGCCAGGATACGGTGAGCCTTGTTCGTCTTGGCCACCATCAGCAGCCCGGTGGTGTCCTTGTCCAGGCGGTGGACGATGCCCGGACGCAGCGGCCCATTGGCCCCGGAGAGCTCCCCGGAATGACCCAGCAGAGCATTGACCAGGGTGCCGGTGTAGATGCCTGAGGCGGGATGGACTATCATGCCCGCCGGTTTGTTGACCACTAAAAGGTGGGCGTCCTCAAAAAAAATGTCCAGAGGTATCTCCTCCGGACTCACTTCAGGCTGTTCCCACTCAGCAAGCTGAATTTTGATCTGTTGGCCGGCCTTGACCTGCTGGTGGGGCTTGACGGGCTTCCCCTCCACCAGAACCTGCCCCCCAACTATGAGCTTCTTCAGAGCGGATCGGGAGAGGTCCTGGAGATGTCCGGCCAGAAACTGATCCAGGCGCTGCTCTCTAATCTGACTGGGAACAACCAGCCTTTTTATCTTGCCCACGGTCCTCTGCTTTCTTCTGGAACATAAAGACCAGAAACACAGCCACTCCCACCGTGACCGCGGCATCGGCCAGGTTAAAAACCGGCCAGCGCAGCCTGCCGATGCCGAAATCCAGAAAATCGATCACCATCCCGTAGCGAACCCGATCGATCAGGTTGCCCAGTGCACCCCCTAAAATAAGGGCCAGCGAAATCCGCGACCAGAGGTACCCGGCAGACATTTTTCGGAGATAGAAAAAAATCAGGATGATGGCCAGAATGGAGGCCAGCAGGTAAAACCAACCACCCCCTAAAAAAATTCCGAAAGCGCCGCCGGCGTTCCGGATAAAGGTTATACGGAAAAAGTTCCCCAAAACAGGAATCGACTGTCCCAGCTCCATCCTCTTTGCCACAAAGACCTTAGATCCTTGATCGGCAATGATTGTCAGGACGGCCACCATCCATAACAATATTGAATTGATCGACAGCTTGCGGAACAATAGATTCCTCACCAGGACACTGAATGAGAGCAGTCCGGTGCCCCGGACCTCATTGCTTCTGATTCTTCTCCTCGTCGGACTGGCATAGGATGCATAATTTTGCGTGAGGAACGGCATCGAGCCGTTTTGGATTGATGATCTTTCCACAATCGGTGCATTTGCCGTAGATCTTTTTCTGAATTCTGCTTAGGGCATCGTTGACATCCAGCAACGTTCGGCCCTCTTTTGAGGCCAGAAGAAAAGCCGTTTCCCGGCGCATGGCATCCGTCCCTAAATCGGCCATATGAAACGAGTAGGCCGAGAGATCACCCGACGATTCCCTTGTGGTGTGGTTTAAAATCGCCTCTTCTAAATAGCCGAGTTCATGCAGCAGCTCCTTGCGTATCGTCAGCAATTTCTGCTCGTATTTCTGTAGTTTGTTCTGCTCCAT
>CBDUWG010000380.1:0-2414 GCA_965370845.1 uncultured bacterium | reverse complement strand
CCCCCATGTTAGAGGAGCTGGCTCAGGAGTATGATGGCCGGATGAAGGTGGTCAAACTGAACGTGGACGTTAACCCCGTCACGGCTGCAAAATATGGCATCTTCAGCATTCCCAGCGTTTTGCTTTTCAAGGGAGACAAGGTGGCCACCCAGATCGTGGGGGCTGTGCCCAAGAAGCATTTCGTCGAGAAATTAGACGCCTTTCTGTGAGTTTGTTAGCATGGAGAAACATGATTTGATCATCGTGGGCGGCGGCCCAGCTGGATTGACGGCTGGCCTTTATGCCGCCAGGTCGCGCATCGATACCCTTCTGCTGGAGAAGTTAATTCCCGGTGGGCAGGTGTTAACCACCGCTTTGGTGGAGAACTACCCGGGTTTTGAGGAGGGAGTGTCTGGTCCGGACCTGATTGCCAAGATGGAAAAACAAGCCCGCCGCTTCGGCCTGAAGGTCGAGATGCGGCTGGTGGAGAAGATCACTCTGGATGGGGATCAGAAAAGGGTGTTGGCCGATGGAGAGAGTTATTTGACCAGGGCGATCATCGTGGCCAGCGGGGCTGAATCTCAGCTGTTGGGTGTTCCCGGGGAAAAGGAGTTGAAGGGTAAAGGAGTGTCCTATTGTGCCACCTGTGATGGTCCTTTTTTCCAGGAGAGGGAGGTCGTGGTGGTCGGTGGCGGCGATGCTGCCGTGGAGGAGGCCGTTTACCTGACCCGGTTCGCCAAACGGGTGCGCATCATCCATCGCCGTGACCAGTTGAGGGCCACCAAGCTCGTTCAGGAGCGTGCGCTCAGCAATGATAAGGTGGAGGTGGTCTGGGATACGGTGGTGACCCGTATCAACGGGGAGAATTTCGTACAGTCTGTGGACGTGAAGAATGTCAGAACAGGCCAGGAAAGCAGTCTGGATGTGGCCGGCGTTTTTATGTATGTTGGCGTGAAGCCCAACAGTGAACTTTTCGATTTCGAGATCGAGACCGACGAAAAAGGATACCTGCGTACCGATGACCGTATGCGCACCTCAGTGGAGGGCATTTACGCTGTCGGTGATGTTAGATCGAAACTGCTGCGGCAGATTGTGACCGCTGCGGGGGAGGGGGCCACCGCCGCTTTTGCCGTGGAGAAATATTTGGAAGATCTGGCCTCCTGATGGGTGATTCTCAGGTCAGCGGGTGGAGAACCAATAAGGCCTGAATGTCATTTCGCTCAGCTTGTCAATGGCTCTGGCTGCATCGCGGAGTTAATAGTTTTAGACGGGCAGCATTAGGTGTTGAATGGTTCAAGAATCACAGAGATTTATCGCCGATGTGATGTTGGGGCGTTTGGCGAAATGGCTACGGATCATCGGCTGCGACACCCTTTATTTTCGAAAGATCGAGGACAACCAAATCATACGCTTGGCCGCACGCGAAGATAGGATCTTGCTTACTCGCGACGTGGAGTTATTCAACAGAGGTGGTTTTAAAAGTCTGTTCATCCAGGGTGAGGATCTGGAAACCCAACTGGCTCAAGTTATCAGAGAGGTCCGGTTGAGCCCGAAGATACAGACTGCTATACGTTGCCCTCTCTGCAACGAACAATTACAGACGATAGATCGAGATCAGATCAGAGAATTAGTACCCGCATATGTCTACGAAACTCATCGGGAGTTCACTCGATGTCCGAGTTGTGGAAAAGTTTTCTGGAGAGGCACTCATTGGCAGAGCATTGAGAGGCGATTAAGGGAGATGGGTCTGGCTGTTCCTCCAGCCAATTGGTGACCTTTAGCTGGGGGAGGTGAGAAAGGTAAAGTGGTCAACGGTAATGGCCGCAGCGATGTGGGTTTGGTCAGTCTGGTGATGGGTATCCTGATCAGGTTGCGCATTTTTGCCCCTTTTCCGATAGGTTTTTGGCCTCGTTCTTATCTCCAGTTCACCAGCACCTGTTTTCTGTTCGCCATCCTGGCTGGTCTCTGCCATCTCATCCGAGAAAAGGGAAAATGAAGGTTTCCCTTTTTTGCAGGCCGCCAAAGATGAAGAAGGGCAGCGTCTATACGCTGCCCTTCTTTTTTTACTCTGATGTTCTTGTTTTAAGAGGACGTCATGGCGGCATAGCTCACCGTGTCTATTAAGAATCGGAACATCTTGTGGGTCTCTTTACGCGCTGTTTTCCAATCGAAAGTTTCCCCGATGATCCCATAGAGTGTGACCGATTTTCCCTTCTTCTGGGCGATCTGCATATTTAGCAGAGAGAACGTATCTATGCTGGTCAACTTGATCAGCCCATCGCTCACCTCTAAATAGAGACCATCTGTTTCCACTTTGAGGATGCCCTGCAGAACTACCGGCTGTCCCTGTAATTTCTCCCAATCCTTCTTGCGGTCATACCGGAAAGCCCCGGCATCCACTGTCTGATACTTGGCTAGATCCTGGCCCGCGGCAA
>CBDUWG010000379.1:0-2434 GCA_965370845.1 uncultured bacterium | reverse complement strand
GGGACCCTAACGACAGCCTGCGGCACCGGGGCCTGCGTGGCCGTGGCTGCGGCCCACAGGCGCGGCCTGACTACCGAAAAATGTATGACCGTCGTCATGCCGGCCGGGTCGGTAGAGATAGAGCTGAAAGAGGACGGCACGGTGGTAATGACCGGTCCGGTAGAGACCTGTTATGCAGGGTATCTTCCGGTGACCGGATGATTCGGTGTTTCAATAAAAAGAACTGGTGAGGACATGTGTATGAAAAACATATCGATTGATCTGGACAGACCCCAGATCCGACTGTTGACCATGGAAAAAATCGAACGGATCCATCAGGCCAGTCTGGAGGTGCTCAGCCAAACCGGCGTCAAGGTTCTTCTCCCTGAAGCGGTGGAGCTGATGGCAGACGCAGGCTGCGATGTAATTAACAGCAACCTTGTCAAAATTCCCAGCCGTCTGGTTGAAGAGTGCCTGGATGCGGCCCCCAGCAGTATAACCGTCTATGATCGCACAGGCCGTCCGGCCATGCAGCTTGAAGGACAGAATATTCATTTCGGCACCGGGCCGACCATCCAGTATGTGATCGACGTGGAGACAGGCCAGCGCCGCGATACCACCATGGAGGATATCGCCAAGGCGGCCCGGATCGTCAATTACCTGCCCAATCTTGATTACGCCATGACCATGGGCATGAGCGGAGGAGTCGATCCTAGCTCTCACGACCTGAACCCGGTGGTGACCGACCGGTTCGATTTTGCCGCCATGCTCCTTAACACCACTAAACCGCTGATGTTCTCCAACTGGAGCGTTGAAGGTCTATCCGATTGCTACGAAATGGCCGTGGCCGTGCGCGGAGGAAGCGAGAACAACTTCCGCAAGAGTCCGTTCATTATGGTTTACTGCGAACCGACCACCCCCTTGGTCCACGGCAGGGATCCTTTGGAACTGGCCTTGTTTTGCGCCGAAAAATCCATCCCGCTCCTGAACGTCTCGGGCCCGGTGGCCGGTGGCACCGCGCCTGTAACCCTGGCCGCGTGCCTTGTGCTGTCAAATGCCGAAATGCTCAGCGGCCTGGTGATAGCCCAATTGAAAAATAAAGGGGCGCCGGTAGTCTATGGTGGCGGAGCCTCTCCTCTGGACATGCGGACCAGCGTCAACCTGTACGGAGGGCCGCAATTCTGCCTGGACCACATCGCCCTCAAGGAATTGGCCAATTTCTACAATCTGCCCGACTTTAACACGGGCGGCTGCACCGACGCCAAAACACTCGATCAGCACGCGGCCATCGACTACACCATGTCACTCGTTCAGTCCGCCCTGGTGGGCAGCAACCTGATCCATGATGTTGGTTATCTCGAGTCAGGCTACACCGCCTGTTGGGAAGGCATCGTCATGGCCGACGAGATCATCGACTATCTCAAGAATTTTCTTAAAGGCATACCGATCGATAAAGAAAATCTGGCCCTGGACCTTATCCATAAGCAGGGACCCGGCGGCAGCTTTATGGCCGAAAAACACACCTTCGATCACTTCCGATCCGTCTGGTACCCCAAGCTGATGGACCGGGATAACCATGCCAATTGGACCAAGGCCGGCTCAAAAGACCTGAAAACGAAATTAACTGAAAAGGTCCAGGATATTTTAGCCAATCACAGGCCGGAACCTCTGGATGAGCAAATCGTCCGCACTGTGGAGGGGATTCTCGAACGAGCCAAGGAGAGGCATCCGCTGGAAGAACGAGTGGGCGGGCCGGTCTGATTGTCAGTCGGCCATTTTCTGCTTTTTGTGAGACTAAACCTGGTCGCTTGAATCGATTTTATTTGGTACAAGTGATCGTTTTAAAGGTGGGAGGTAGAGAGATGAATTCAACTGAAAGAATGGATACAGCCATCAACCTGAGGCCGGTGGACCGGATCCCCAATGCCCCGTTCTATGAAGCCCCGATTTGCACCTATTTCGGCTCCACTTTCAGGGCCGCCCTGCTTGAAGAGAAGGCTATGGTAGAGGCCCACATGACTGCTTTAGACGAATTTAAGTTCGACTGGGTCATAGTGGGGATGGGGCTAATCGGCGGGATCATCCCCGAGGCGTTGGACTGCAAGGTCAGCTTCCCTGAAGATGTTTTCCCGGTGATCGAGAAGACCACAGTCAAATCAATGGAGGACGTAGACCGCATCGCCAAAGCCGATGTGTACACCAACCGCATGGAACGGTTTTTAAAGGGCATATCCAGCCTGAAGAAAGAACTGAAGGGAGAGGTCCCCATTGCCTGCGAATACATATCCCCTTTTACCATCGCCACCCGGCTGAGGGGCACCAACGAAATCATGGCTGACATGTACGATAACCCGAAACTGGTTCGTGCCCTTCAGGATGCATTGGTGCCTCTGGACATCGAGATTGGACGTGCCCTGATCAAATCGGGTGTGGACTACATTTTTTACGGGGCCGA
>CBDUWG010000378.1:0-2436 GCA_965370845.1 uncultured bacterium | reverse complement strand
AAGCTGGTCCAGCTGCTCTTGTGGAGTGGTCTGGCAACTATTGTTACCGGTGCTCTTACCGGTGGGTACTTCGGTATCGATTGGAGCAAGTTCAGCCCAGAATCTCCAGTAGTTAAAGCAGTCTATGCGGTTAAGATGTTCGATCCCATTGCCGACGCATTAACCTTTTTCCAGGTCGCCATCGTGTGTGGTGTCGTGCACATATTCGCCGGTCTGAGCCTGAAGATGTTCGCTGGAATCAGAGAGGGGGATGCGCTGCGATCGATTCTCATGCACGGCCCGTGGCTCTTAGCAGATGTGGGGCTGGGCATCTTTATGATGAACTTTCTATCGCCAGTTGGAGAGATTCTGAGCGTCTGGGCGAAATACTTGCTGGTAGCCGGTATGCTGGGGATTTTTCTGTTTAGCGGCATCGGCAGCAAGAATCCCATTGTCTGGGTGGGCAAAGGTCTGGGAGGTCTGTACGGCGTCATAGGCATCTTTAGCGATATACTCTCCTACTCGCGTCTGGTAGCACTGGGTCTGGCCACAGCGGTCATCGCCGGAGTAATCAATATCCTGGGGATAATGCTGGTGAAGATCCCCTATGTCGGGATCATAATGGCCATAATTTTATTCGTCGTGGCTCATCTGGGCTATCTGCTCATATGCTGCTTGGGGGCTTTTGTTCACACCGCCAGGCTGAATTTCGTGGAATTCTTCTCAAAATTCTATGAGGGAGGCGGAGAGCAATTTAATCCTCTCAGTAAAAGAGCTAAGTTTGTTTTGTGGAATGAGAGAAAGGAAGAAGTTTCCTGAACGACAGGGGAGAAAACATTCCGGAAAAGGGGGGTCAATGTACATGGCGAGGTTGAAGAGAATCTCGGGCTATTCTATCGCTCTGTTTGTGGTGCTGGTCATGGCCACGCCAGCCTTTGCCCAGGTTGGGTCCGGGAGCTCAGCAAGCTGGTTTCGCTTTGGGCCGGTAACTCTTAGCATCGCCGGCGCTGCTCTAGCGGTGATCCTCCCGGGCATAGGGTCAGCGGTGGGCATAGGTTATGCGGGTCGCGCCAGCCTGGGGGCCATGAGCGAGGGAACCAAGGATTTTGCAAAATATCTGATGCTGACCGCTCTGCCGGGCACGCAGGGTATTTACGGATTTGTGGCCGCCTTTTTGGTTCTGCTCTGGAGCGGTATTATGGCTGGTGATACAGCGGCGCTGACAGTGGATAAGGGCTGGCAGTTTTTCTACGCCAGTCTGCCGGTGGCCTTTGCTGGTCTGTTCTCCGCAATTCAGCAGGGCAAAGTATGTGCCTCTGGAGTTAATATGACCACAAAACAGCCAACAGAGGTGGGAAAAGCGCTGGTGTTGGGCGTCTTCGTAGAGTTCTATGCCGTTTTGGGGCTGCTCATAACTATTTTGCTGCTAATCAGTATCAGGGGCTAAGCAGACAGGGAAACATCTGTTTGAGCCGATGCGGGACAGGAGCTAGTTATGTCCGTGGACAAAATCAAAGCGAAGATACTGTCCGATGCCCAGGCTGAAGTTCAGAAGATCGAGGTTGAGATTGCCGAGAAGGTGAAAAAGATTCAGGCTGAGCAACAGGAATCCGTGGCGCTCATCAACAAGGAATCGGAAGAAGAAGGCCGGTGGCGGGCAGAGGATCGGCTGAAAAAGGATCTGGCCAGCGCTGAGCTGGAATTGCGCAAGGACTTGCTTGATCAAAAACAGAAGCTTATCCGGAAGGTCTTCGACAAGACCTTGAAACACCTGGCCAGGCTGAAAGGTGAGCAGTACGAGAAGTTCATCGCCGACCTTCTGCTGAAAACGGTGGAGGTGGGCGATGAGCAGGTGGTTTTCTTCAGCGGCGATGGTCACAAGCTAAGAGATGGGTTTCTGGAAGATGTAAATCACCGGCTGGTCAAAGAGGGCAAGAAGGGGGCCCTGCGGCTCATCAGGGAGGATCGGGATATGCTGGGGGGGTTTGTCTTGCGCCGCGGGAAAAGAGAGGTAAACTGTTCCCTAAAAGCCCTTATAAGTTATGTCAGGGAAGATTTAGAGCCTGTCGTGGCCGAGGTCCTGTTTTCCTGACATGTTCATATTCATGGAACATATATTTTAATTTGACCTAGGTTTTTGTCATGGACCTTTCCGACATAACCTTCAAAGACGATACCCGCTATGCCTATGCAGTGGGGCGAGTCAGAGCCCTGGAGACAAAACTCTTCACCAGGGCGGATTTCTCCCGATTGTTGGAAGCTGCGGATTTCCCTCAGGCTCTCAGACTCCTGGCCGAGTTGGGCTATGCGGTGTCGGAGGAGAGCAGGGACTACGAGCCGGTATTGGAGGCAGAGCAGAGGGCCGCTTTAATACTTCTGGATAATCTTTCCGAAGATGATGGCCTGGTGGAGATTTTTCGGAGAAGGTACGACTATCACAACTTGAAGGTGCTTCTT
>CBDUWG010000377.1:0-2454 GCA_965370845.1 uncultured bacterium | reverse complement strand
CTCTGTGTAAAGCCGAACAAGCGGAATGAGCCCCCAGGTGTGGTCCAGATGTCCGTGAGAAAGAACGACAAAATCCACATCCAGCAAATTGATGGACATCTTTCGCGCGTTTTTTATGAACGCATCTGAATATCCGACATCGAATAGGATTTTCTTGCCTTCATCCTCAATGAGATACGATACTCCCGGCTCACCAAGAAAGTATCTGTCGATAAGTGTGTTGTTGTCGACAAGCACCGTTAGCTTCATCTCGGCCCCCAGTTAGAGGCATAAGGATATTCGCATGCAGTTACCTGCGCGCCCAGCCAGTAATCCGCTGGAACTATCCAACTAGCCACATGATGAGAATTTCTGAGTCTGTTTTCCGAACGAAAAGTGGATCGCTGTCCCAGGAGGTTTCTGCCAATGCGGTTTTTTCGGGGTCTCATTCCAGGTATCCCAGAGACCTCAGCCTTTCCCGGACAATATCAAGATCGTCAGGGGTCAGCTTGTGCTTCACAGGTAAAGAGGCAAGAGGGTGCTTTATCATGCCCCAGGAGATGCGTTCCCAGATCCGTTCGTGATAGTAGTAGAGGATCAAACGAATGCCATGGAACAATATGGTGATCGTGGTCATCGCCTTCAGATCTCTGGTGATCAGATAAGAGATGATGCCCAGGAGGAAAACCCCAATTACTCTCCAGGTAAGGGATTTGACCCAGGAGCGTTTCTTTGTGTCCATGCTTTTCTCCTTCTGTTTTCTGCGGATGGGGATGATTTTCAAGGCAATGGCGGCTCAACTCTAATAACTCTAGACATTACGTGTCTTTGCGAGGAGTTGCAATGTGCCGAAGCCCTGAGCGAAGCAAAGTGGACGAAGCGATATCGGTGGGGTGGGGACTTTTCATTTTTCGGTAGCGTATCCCATTGATCCCCGGATGCCGATCCCCGGTTTTTCAAAGCTCGATGCTGGAAAACAGCGGCCTTTCGGATATCCTCTATCCAGAATCCAGGATCCAGGATCAATTTTCCTCTATCCTAGCGATCAAAGCATCTCACAAAGCTCCTCGAGCAAAGCCACCTGGCTGTTCAGTATCTTGCATCTGGCAATCTCGATCGCAAACCAGCCGGCCCGATCGATCTCCGGGAACTCCTGCTGTTTGCCGGAGCGCGGCGGCCATTCCATGGTGAAGGTGTTGCTCTTGATGGCCGCCGGATCACAATCGCCCTCCAAGGCCCATGCCTTCACCAGCTTGCCGCCCTTTTGCCTGATCTCCGTCAGCTCTTCGAATTCTCCCCGGGCGGTGAACCCCGTCTCCTCCTCGAACTCTCGTCTTGCCGCCGGCAGAGGATCCTCGCCGGGCAGATATTCCCCCTTGGGGATCGACCACCAGCCCAGATCCTTCCTGGCCCAGAACGGTCCGCCGGGATGTACCAGGAACACCTCGACGGTTCGGGCCCGGCGTCGGTACAGCAAAAGACCGGCACTTTGTTTGGGCAAGTTCTACCTCCTGAAAGACTCATGTGGCGGTTTTACTGATCATCAGACGGAACAATCGCCTTCTCGATCTGTTAGACCGCAGAATCTTTATCAAGCAGACTCTTGATCATCTGCAAGCAAGGACTTTCTTTTCCCCACAGTTCCTTGAACTCCTCCAGTGGTCTGAAACCCATCGCCAGGTAGAACTTGCGTGTGCTGGCGTAGCCTTCATCTGGGTGAGAGGGACTCAGAGTCTTGACCTGCAGGTACTCAACGCCGCTCTGATGCAAAACCTGCTCTGCTTTGCTGACCAAGGCGCGGCCCACTCCGTGGCGATGAACTTCGCGGCGAACGCCCATAACACGGATCTCGGCTGCGTATTGGCTGTGTTGTTTGAGCGTGAGAAAACCCACAACCTCGTCTATTGAGGCAAGCAGCGTTGGAAGCACGTCTATGTCCTTGATGTATTGAGCGGTGGCCTCCTCAATTCCGAACCACTTGGGCAGAGAGCGCAGTATGGGTTCGCAAACAGAGGCCATCTCTAAGAACGGGCCTTGTACGGTGATCTTCATCCCTTGCTTCTCGATCGTCGATGGTTATTGCTTCAATTTACTCGCTGTGAATGTTGTCATCAAACTCGTTCATTATCGGCCAGTGGGATCCTGGCGTCTCCCCAGTACACCCCACAGCATGAGCAGGCCAAGAACTCCGTAGATGACGGCACGGACGACATGCCCGGTTGAAGAACCCTCTGCGCGGATCATCCCCAGGTAGATGCCGGAGGCTAAAAAAGCGCCTACGGTCAGGATGGCGAACAACCATCGGGGTGGCGGTCGCAGTTCACTTTTGGGCATCGGTTAACCTCCTTCGCCAGGTTGGTCGCGATGTTTCTTGTCCAGCCCTTTTGTTAATGATCTTTTTAAGCTCAGCGAAGAATTCGTCTCTGATCTTTTCTATATATAATGCCTCCTGATAACTGACAGAAGCTCTGTCTT
>CBDUWG010000376.1:0-2463 GCA_965370845.1 uncultured bacterium | reverse complement strand
GACCGGGATCTGCGTTACTACCGCGCCATCCGCGGCCGCTACGGCTCGGATGACTTTCTGTTCATCACCTATACACCCAGGGCTGACATCCTCTCCGACGCCACCCTGGCGGACATCAAGGCCCTGCGTGATGAACTCGCGTCAATGGAGCGGATTTCCTCGGTGACCAGCCTGCTGGATGTCCCCCTCATCGACAGTCCGCGGATGAGCTTCTCGGAAATCCAGGACGAGACCCGTACCCTGGAGCACCCCAAGGTGGATCGGGAACTCGCGCGGAGGGAGTTTACCCAAAGCCGCCTCTATCGCAATCTGTTGATGAGCCCGAACGGCAAAACCACCACACTGCAGGTCAATTTTAAGCGCGACAAGCGCTATCATGAGCTTTTGCAGAAGCGCGAAGGGCTGCGGGCCAAGCGCCTGGAGGCCCAGCTGAGCCCGGAGGAGCAGACAGAACTAGACGCCGTCACCCGGGAGTTCAAACACTACAGTAGCGGCCTCCGGGAACAGGAAAGTGCAGACATCGCCCGGGTGCGGGCCATCCTCGACCGCCACAAGGAAAAGGCGGAGATCCATCTGGGCGGGGTGCCCATGGTCGCAAGCGATATGATCGACTTTATCCGTAACGATATCCGGGTCTTCGGCGTCGGGGTGGCGCTCTTCCTGATCACCCTGCTTGCCATCGCCTTCAAGCGCCCTCGTTGGGTGTTACTGCCCATGTTGATCTGCATCCTGGCCGGCATCGGCATGATAGGCTACCTGGGCCTGGTGGAGTGGCCGGTGACGGTAGTCTCGTCGAACTTTATATCCCTGATGCTGATACTGACCCTGTCGCTTTCGGTGCATCTTATCGTCCGCTATGAGGAGCTGCAGCACGAGCGACCCAACAACGACCACCTGTGGAAGGTGGGCGAGACTATAAAATCCAAATTTACGCCGTCGCTCTTCACCGCGCTCACCACCATGGTGGCCTTCGCCTCGCTCATCTTCAGCGATATCCGCCCGGTTATGGACTTCGGCTGGATGATGATGGTGGGCGTCGGCAT
Organism: uncultured bacterium; assembly: GCA_965370845.1. Lineage (GTDB taxonomy): Bacteria > SM23-81 > SM23-81 > SM23-81 > SM23-81 > DAOVRJ01. Next base: position 1,420 of record CBDUWG010000376.1, on the reverse strand, counting down.
GGCCTTCGTGCTGGCCTTTCTAATCTTCCCCACCGTGCTCGCCCTGTTGAAGCCGAGCACCCCGGTCTTCCGCCGGGTAGACGTCACCGCCAGAATCACCCGCCGCTTCGCCCGGCTCATCGAGCGCCGAGGCAAAGGGACACTGATCATCTACGGCGCGGTGGTGATCCTGAGCGTGCTGGGGATCTTTAAACTCACGGTGGAGAACAGCTTTATCGATTACTTCAAAAAAACCACCGAGATCTACCAGGGGATGCTGCTCATCGACCGGCAGATGGGTGGCACCACGCCCCTGGATGTCATCCTCAACCCGACCAAGAAGTTCCTGGCGTTCTATGCTGAGGAGCAGGCCGAAGCCTTTCCGGACGAGGGTTTAAAAATCCCCGGGGAGGGCGAGGCAGGCATCAGTGGCACAAGCTTCTGGTTCAACATCTTTGAGCTGGAGACCGTCTCCAAAGTCCACGAGTATCTTGAGGGTCTTTCGCAGACCGGCAAGGTGCTCTCCCTGGACACCACCATGGCGCTCCTCACCCAGCTCAATGACGACAAGTCCCTGGATAACTGGACCCTGGCGATTATGCATAAGAAGATGCCCGAGAAGGTGAAGCGCATCGTGTTCGAACCCTATATGTCGAGCGACGGAAACCAGGTGCGCTTCGCCGTCCGGATCATCGACTCCGACCCCGAATTGAAGCGCGACGCCCTGATCAAACAGATCCGCTCCGACCTGGTGGAGAAGCTGGGGCTGCAGCCGGAGCAGGTGGAGGTCTCGGGGATGCTGGTGCTGTACAGCAACGTACTGCAGAGTCTGTTCCGGTCGCAGATGCTCACCCTGAGCGTGGTCTTCGTCGCCATCATGTTGATGTTCGGACTGCTGTTCCGTTCGGTGCGTCTGGCGGCCATCTGCGTTGTGCCGACCTTGGTGGCGGCGGCGTTGATACTGGGGATGATGGGTTGGTTCGGTATTCCGCTCGATATCATGACCATCACCATCGCCGCCATCACCATCGGCATCGGGGTGGACGACACCATCCACTATGTACACCGCATCCGCGAAGAGTTCGCCCTGGACGGCGACTACTGGGCAGCGGTGCGACGCAGCCACGGCAGCGTCGGGCGTGCCATCTACTACACCTCGGTGACCATCACCCTGGGATTCTCCATATTGGCGCTCTCCAACTTCATCCCCAGTATCTACTTCGGCCTGCTCACGGGTCTCGCCATGGTGGTGGCCCTGATCGCCAACCTGACCCTGTTGCCGCTGTTGATCGTCGTGTTTAAGCCTCTGGGTCAGGCTCGCAGCGCTTGATCGATGTGGAGACATCCCGGCCCATGGGCTCCATTGCTATATTGAAATATCAATTGGTTGTCGAGGACGCTCCGCGCCCTCGACAATGCGCTGCGGATTGCCATCCGCTTG
>CBDUWG010000375.1:0-2464 GCA_965370845.1 uncultured bacterium | reverse complement strand
AATTGCCCTGTTGGAATAACTTCGGCTTTGCCCCATCACCTGTCGGGGATAAAGAGGAGGAGAGTATCCATGGAAATATTGGCATCCCTGGTCGAAAGCCTGGTGGAAGGCCAGCATGAGCAGGTAGCCCAATTAACCCAAAAGGGAGTCCAAGAGGGACTTCTACCCCTGGAGATCCTGAACAAGGGGCTCATCGCCGGCATGGAAGTGGTCGGCCGGAATTTTAAGGAGGGGGAGATCTACGTGCCCGACGTGCTCATCGCCGCCCGGGCCATGCGAGCGGGCATGGACATCCTCAGGCCTCTGTTGGCCGAGTTAGACGTTCCATCCACCGGCAAGGTCATCCTGGGCACCGTCCAGGGCGACCTGCACGACATCGGAAAAAACCTGGTGGGCATCATGATGGAAGGCGCCGGCTTCGAGGTCATCGATCTGGGCGCCGATGTGTCCGCGGACAAATTCGTCGCCGCGGTGAAGGAGCATCGTCCGAAGATCGTGGGCATGTCCGCCCTGTTGACGGTCACCATGGTGGGCATGAAGTCGGTTCTGGACAGCATGGAGTCTCAAGGTCTGAGGCAGGACGTGATAGCCATAGTGGGCGGGGCGCCGGTGACCCAGAAATTCGCCGATGAGATCGGTGCCGATGGCTACGCCCACGACGCCGTCTCGGCAGTTTCCAAGGCCAAAGAGCTTCTGAAAACCTAGGGGCAAATTTCCCCCTGGCAATTCAACCGCTTCGTCGCTCACCCATCACTCCCATCTTCGGTAGGGCATGCACCTTTGGGAGACCCCCCCCCGATCCCCAACGGTCGACCATCCCCCAAAAGCTCCCGGAAATTCGGCCCGGCCAATGCCGTTTCACGATGCGCCGCGAAGCTCACCCTCACCTCTGGCCGACGCCGGCAACCAAGCTAATGGGCCACCCGTGGCAGTCATCAAAGGGATGTGAGCAAATCCAATGGCAAAAAGAGCTTCGCAGGAGAAGAACGAACCTGATTTCCAGCGGCTGCGCACCGCCCTGTTCTGCGGACAGCCCGACCGGATCCCCCTGGTGGAGCTGGCCATCGACCCCTCTATCCGGGAGGCTTTTCTGGGAAAGCCGGCAGTGGACCTGAAGGCGGAGATCGAGTTCTACGCACGGGCCGGGTACGATGCCATCAAGATCAGCCCCATCGTGGACATCAACCCCGGACGCCGGGAGCCCAGGGAATCATGGCGGACCACAGACAGCCTGGAGTTCAGCCGGGGCCGGGTGTGGGCTCCGCAGGGTGCCGGGATGATCACCAACACCCAGGAGCTGGAATCGTACCGCTGGCCCCAGCCCGAGGAGATCGACTACTCCCGGTTTGAGGAGGCGGCCAGGCTCCTACCCCCCGGCATGAAGATCATTGGCCAGTACGGGGATATCTTCACCTGGGCCTGGACCCTGATGGGGTTCGAGACCTTCTCGCTGGCCCTGGTGGATAATCCCCAATTGGTGAAGCAGATAATGAGCACCCTGGGCCGGCTGATCACCGGCATGTTCACCACCATGGCCGATCTTCCCCAGGTTGGAGCCCTGTGGTACACCGACGATCTGGCCTTCAAGACGGGGCTGCTGGTTTCCCCCAAGGTCCTGCGGGCCCATCTGTTCCCCTGGATGAAGAAAATAAGTAAATTGTGCATCAATCGGGATATCCCCTTCATGTACCACTCCGACGGCAAGCTGGACCAGGTTATGGACGATCTTCTGGACTGCGGTATCAACGCCCTTCACCCCATCGAGCCCCAGGCCATGGATATCCGGGAGCTGAACAGAAAATACGGGGGACGGCTGTGCCTGATCGGCAACCTGGACCTGGAATATACACTTACCCGGGGCACGCCCCAGGAGGTGGAGATGGAAACCCGGGCTCTAATCCGGGATGTCGGCCCCGGGGGCGGCTATTGCGTCAGCTCCAGCAACTCCATCCCCAGCTATGTGCCCTTCGCCAACTACCGGGCTATGGTGCAAACGGCCCTGCAGTACGGCCGGTATCCGCTGGCCTGACGTCATTGTGGGGAGAGAACTCTTTGGTGTCCGCAGAGGACTCTGTGATAGCCTTCTGGAGGAGAAAAAGATATTGACATAGATCGGATTTTATCGTAATTTGCATGAGGGTGATTCCGCTTTTTTCTGGTCGGGATTAAAGATAACTATTTGCAGCATATTTTTTTACAAAATAAGCCCGCTAATTTGTCATATCACTATCGTCTGAGGAAAGACAATGATGCCCACTTGGAAAAATAGAGGCATTCAGCACTTGAGTATGAGCATTCTGGCACTGCTGTTTGTGACCGGCACCGGCCACGCCCAGATCTCCCAGGTGTGGACCGAGACCACCGAGGAGGATTTCGCCAGCGGCTTGGGCGTGGATACCGTCAACGTGGACATCCGCACCAGCCCGGGAAACATCATTCTGGCCGAGGCCAATGAGAACTTCGC
>CBDUWG010000374.1:0-2468 GCA_965370845.1 uncultured bacterium | reverse complement strand
AGAATGTTGGATTCTCAACATTAAGGTTTTATGGATTCCGCTTTATGTCTTCTACGACCAAGTTTTTAACCAGCATCCAGCATTCAGGATCCAGGATCGGTTCTATCTTTTCATCCAGTATCCAGAATCATTTGTCCTTTCAGATCTTCACTTTCCGGGGAGGCAAAAGATTGACAGAGGACACCATCATCTGCCGCTGTGAGGATGTCACTTACGGTCAGATCGTCCGGGCCATTGATCAGGGGTTCGTCACCATGGAGGAGATCAAACGTATGCTCCGCTGTGGTATGGGTGCCTGTCAGGGGCGTACCTGCGGCCGGCTTATCGCCCAGATTATCTCTGCCAGGACTGGTAAACCCCTGGGCCAGATTGCGCAACCCACTTTTCGCCCGCCGGCTATGCCTATAGAATTGGCCATTTTAGCGGGGGAACTCGATGAAGAGACGAGCTGAGGCGGTCATTATTGGTGGGGGGGTGTGCGGGTGTGGTCTGGCCTACAACCTGGCCAAGCGGGGCTTGCGGGATGTAGTGGTGGTGGAGCGGGAGTATTTGGCCAGTGGGGCCACGGGTCGTTGTGGTGGAGGTATCCGTCAGCAGTGGAGCACCGAGGAGAACACCCGGCTGGCCATGGAGAGCGTTCGCCTGTTCGCTCAGCTGGACCAGGAGCTGGACTACCAGACGGAGTACGATCAAGGGGGATATCTCATCCTGGCCTACACCGACCAGGAGGTGGAGCAGTACAAGAAGAACGTGGCCACGCAGCAGGGACTGGGTTTAAGCGTCCGTTTTGTGGATGCCCAGGAGGCCCGGGAGATCGCCCCGCATCTGAACACCGATGGCGTTTTGTGTGCCACCTATTGTCCCAGCGATGGCTCGGCCAACCCCTTTTTCGTGACCCAGGCATACGCCGAGGCGGCCAAAAAGCGGGGTGTTCAGATCGAGCTGTATACGTCGGTGACGAACATAAAGAAGAGGGGAAACAAGGTCATCTCGGTGATCACCTCGCGGGGGGAGATCGAAACCCCCCTGGTGATCAATGCTGCCGGCGGGGATTCGGTGCCTCTGGCCAGGATGGTGGGATTGGAGTTGCCCATCGTGCCCACTCGCCATGAGATTCTGGTCACCGAACCGGTGGAATCCTTTTTCAGCACCATGGTCATCTCCTTCCGCCATGGGGTTTACTTCCGGCAGGAGAAAAGAGGGGGCATCGTCATGGGCTATGGCGACCCGCAGGAGAAGCCTGGTTTTGAGATCACCTCCAGCCTGAAGTTCTTGCGGACGATGAGCCGTAAGATTCTCAGCCTGATGCCTGCTTTGCACCAGGTGAAGGTTGTCCGCCAGTGGGCCGGTCTGTACGACACCACGCCTGATGCCCTGCCTATCCTGGGCCCCGTGGACCAGGTGGAGGGTTTCATTCAAGTCAATGGTTTCAGCGGCCATGGTTTCATGCTGGCTCCCAAGGTTGTGGATCTGTTGGCTCAGATGATCACCGGCGAGGAGCTGGATCTGCCCATCGATCGTCTGCATCTGAACCGATTTCAGGCTGGCGAGATCAGCAGGGATCTCTCCGTAGTGTGATTTTTAAGGAGGTTTTCAGTCATGGCCGATATAACGGGAGCCAAGCTGGTTCTCTTCGACATCGATGGCACCATTTTATACACCGGCGGTGCCGGAAGACGGGCCATGCGCCGCGCCCTGCTGAAGATCTTCGGATCCACCGGTCCCATAAAGAACTACTCCTTCTGCGGCAAGACAGACCCGCAGATCATCATGGAGCTGATGAACCTGGCCGGCCATTCCCCCGATCTGATCGAGGAGAGGATGGACAGGTTCTGGGATGTGTATGTGGATTACCTTGAGCAGGAGATGCCCCGAGCCCACGACCTGAAGGTTTACCCCGGTGTAATGAAGCTGGTCCAGGAGCTTCACGGTCACGATGGCACGATGTTGGGCCTGCAGACGGGCAACATCCAGCGGGGAGCCCGGCTCAAGTTAGAGCCGATAGGTCTGAACCGCTATTTTCCCGTGGGTGCCTTTGGCGATGACTGCGCCGACCGGGATCAACTGCCCCAAATAGCCGTGCGCAGGGTTCGGGAGCAGTGTGACCGGGATTTTCGCGGCCGGGATGTGGTCGTTGTAGGCGACACGCCGGCGGACATCTCCTGTGCCCGGTACTTCGGAGCCAAAGCCGTAATGGTGGCCACCGGGTTTGTCAGTTACGAGGAGTTGGAGAGGGCAGAGCCGGATGTGTTGTTCCGCGATCTCAGCGATAACCGCATGGTTATGGAGGAGATTTTAAGATAGCGATCTGAAGGGAAGATGTATGGATAACAAGAGGCCCGGCCGAGCAGGTTGGGCTTCTTCGTTTTTGTAATAGGAGGGGGAAGTGTCCCCCTCGCTTCAACCGGCGTGCTGCTTCGCAGCACCGGGGCGCTATCGGCGGCTAAGCCGCCGATGCCGTCCTTGCT
>CBDUWG010000373.1:0-2471 GCA_965370845.1 uncultured bacterium | reverse complement strand
GGGTTTGACAGCGTCACTATCCTGGCCAAGACAGCCCTGGAGGCGGACATTCTGTCCACGGCCGTCTTCGTTTTGGGCCCCGAGAGGGGCATGACCCTTATCGAGCAGTTGGGCGAGGTTGAGGGAATTATCTACGTGGAGGGGCCGGATGGGCTCCGTCGGCTGGCTTCCTCCGGCTGTCCGCCAAGCGAAGGAAAATACAGTTTTTCCACCACACACTACCCAGCAAGGAGGTCCTCATGAGTTTCAGCAAACCATCGGGATTCGTCGGTCTGTTCTTCATCGCCCTGATCCTGTCCGTTTTGCTGGCCTGCGCCACTTCTCAGCAGGGTGAAAAACCCGGCGCGGTCATCGACGAGGCGGCACTGCGAGAGCAAGCCCGGGCTGATTCCATCAAGGCAGCTCATCAATTGGAAATTCGAAAAATCAAGAGCACCGCGTCGGAGTATCACAAGAACAAACAGTACACCGACGCCATCCCCCACTTAGAGAAGGCGCTGCAACTGGATTCCCAAAACGAGGGCGCTTATTTTATGCTGGCCGACTGCTTTTTCCGGCTGGACAACCTGGATCAGGCCGTAGAGGTCTATAAACGAGCCGTCTCACAAGATCCCCAGAACGGCAATTTTCATCAGTACCTGGGTTACATGCTAGATAGAAAAGGCCTGGCCCAGGAGGCCATGGCGGAGTACGAAAAGGCCGTGGAGCTGATGCCGGAGAGCGTGGAAGCCCACCTGGCTCTGGCTAACATCTATCTGGGTAGGGAGATGGACAATCCAGCCATAGAGCATTACGCTCGCGTGGTGGAGCTGGATACCACCAGACAGGAGGTGCTGTCGGTCCTGTCCAAGCTTTACGCGAAACACTCCATGCGGGAGGAGCTGGCCATCGCTTACGAGAGCCTCTTGAAATTGGATCCCAACGACAGGACCAGCATGCTGGAGCTGGGGAAAACCTACACCGAGCTGGGGCGCAATGAGGAAGCGGTGGTCCTGCTACAGAAGCTGCTTGAGATGCAACAGGACAATGTCAGAGCCTGTCTGTGTCTGGGCACGGCTTTTAACAACGAGGACCGATGTGTTGAGGCCATCGATATATTCAACAAGGCACTGGCGCTGGAGCCCCAGAACCTGCGCGCCATGAGCGAACTGGCCTACTCCTACAGCGAGAACGGCAATCATAGCAAGGCCAGGGGAATACTCAACCAGGTCGCCAAGCTGGACGCCAATTATGCCTACAGATATGTTGTCCAGGGAGAGATTTACGAGAACGAGGCCGAGCCCCATATCAAGCCAGATGGCCAGGTAAAATGGGATGGGAAGCTGAAGTACGAGAAGGCGGTGGGAGAATATAAAAAGGCGTTGAAGGATCCGGAGTGGGGAGAATATGCCCGCAAAAAGATCGAATACCTCAGCCCGTTCTTGCCCACACCGGAGGATCGCTTCTTTTACGGAAAAAAGGAGTAGCAGCTCAGAAGGTCTTTACTCCAACAGCTTTCTGAGCTCCTCCATGAACTCTTTTTTATCCTTGAACTTTCGATACACCGAGGCGAAGCGCACGTAGGCCACCTCATCGAGCTGGTGCAGTTTCTCCATCACCAGCTCGCCGATCTCCTTACTCTTGACCTCGTTTTTGGAAAGGTTATAAAGCTCGTTTTCGATCTCGTCCACCATATAGTCGACACGTTTGGTGCTGATGGGACGTTTTTTACAGGCGGTGATGATGCCCTGGAGGAGCTTCTGCCGATCATAGGGCTCGCGCCGCCCGTCGTTCTTCATCACCGTCAGAGCAACCTTTTCTATATATTCATAGGTTGTGTAACGCTTGCCGCACTCCAGACATTCCCGTCTTCTCCTGATGGCCTTTCCCTCCTTGCTAGAGCGGGAGTCTACCACTTTATCCTCCTCAAACCCACAGAAGGGACATTTCATCTGTGCCTCCCCCATCTTTTATTGAGAAAGAGACCTGCCACACGTTTTTCCGTTCCCTATGGCTGTCACTGAACACTCACCAGCAAACTGACTTATTCCTCTATTTGGTAAACATCAAGCCCTGACTCCCGGATCAGCTCCCGGGAGAGGTCATCGGGATAGCCCTGATTGTAGACCACCCGTTTGATCCCCGCATTAATAATCATCTTGGTACACAGGACACAGGGGAAATGAGTGGAGTAGATGGTGGCTCCTTTGATGCTCACCCCAAAGGTTGCGGCTTGAATGATAGCGTTTTGCTCTCCATGGATGCCCCGGCATAGTTCATGCCGCTCCCCCCGGGGAACCTTGAGTCTCTCCCGCAAGCAACCCACTTCCTCACAATGCCGTAATCCCGTGGGAGCTCCATTGTAGCCAGTGGCCAGGATCTTCTTGTCCTTGACCAGTACAGCCCCTACCTGTCTTCTCAAGCAAGTAGCCCTACAGGCCACTCGTTTGGTGATGTCCATGAAGTACTCATCCCACGAAGGCCGCGGCATG
>CBDUWG010000372.1:0-2474 GCA_965370845.1 uncultured bacterium | reverse complement strand
AGCGTGTTAAGAACTAACGAAAATCATAGATAACAATCTCTCCCAGCTTTCATACTTCTCCAAACTCTCAGACCTCTCAGGACTTTAAACTCTCCAAACTCTCAGACCTCTCAGGACTTTAAACTCTCCAAACTCTCAACTATTCCGGGTATGCATCCATAATTTTGTTCCACTCGCGGAGTTTTTTGACCCTCTCGGTTCGATCGACGGGAAGCTCAAAGGGCCGGCGCCCCCTGGCGTCCACAACGATACCTACCACGCCACCGTGTACTTGGGTTTCCACTTTTTTCCCTTTGCCGGCGCCCATGTCAAAACCCCGAGCCGGCTCGATCCAGATGGGGATGGGTTCCCCGTAAGGAGCAGGGATCACGAATAATTCCCCGTACATAACCTCGCGCTCCACAGATTCTCCGCCGGGCACCTTGATGGAGATCTTCATGCAGGGTTTGTTTGGCTTTCCCGCTCCCACCGGGGCGATGCAGGTTCCCAGTCGAATGAGGCAGTCCTTGGTGAACACTTCCGTGGCCGCCTGTTTGTGAACCGTTGACAACACGCCCAACTGGGGCATCATGAAGATGCTGTCCACCGCTAATTGAGTGATTCCCTCCGGCAGAAAGGAGTCGATGAGCATGAAGGCAGCCTGTTGCCGGCGTGGCGCGTGGGAAAGCACCCCGCCGCTGCCCACCAGCATGTTCAGGGTCATCATATTCACCAGGGTCTGGCCCGAGGCCGTCTGGTCGAAGGTGTCCGAGATATTGCGATCCTGCTGAATTCCCTTGAGCCCAACGGCAAAGGACTTGTGCTGAATAAAAGCCAGGCGCAGCGCCTCCCGGGCGATGGCCTGCTCTATCATGAGCTCCTCCAGGGTTTGGGGAACGGTGGTGGGCCGGATCATCTTGTTGCCGATCCTGTCGCGCAGGTCGGCCTCTTCCATCTCAAAGGGCACCCAACGCATGACATTATCCATGCCGGCCTCGGCCAGCACGTTGGAGATGCTGTAGCTCATCCCCAGGTTGGCGCTGACCGTGCGGTTGAACTTGTTTTGAAAAACGGAGAAGATGTCCGTGGTGGCCCCGCCGATGTCCACACCCACCACCTGGATTTTCTCCACCTCGGCGATGGTCTGAATGATGCTGCCCACGGCGCCCGGGGTGGGCATGATGGGCACATCGGTCCAGGACATCAGCTTATTGTAGCCGGGGGCCTGAGCCATGACGTGCTCCATGAACAGCTCGTGGATTTTCTCTCTAGCCGGTCCCAGGTTCTCCCGCTCCAGGACCGGACGCAGGTTATCCACAACGTCCAGGGAGGTTTTCTGATCAAGGATATTCATGATGTTCTGAGCGGCCTCCTTATTCCCGGCATAGATGACGGGCAGTTTGTAGCCAATACCCAGGCGCGGTCGGGGATTGGCCGCCTCGATGAGCTCGGCCAGTTCCACCACATGGGAGATGGTTCCCCCATCGATGCCGCCGGAAAGAAGAATCATGTCCGGACGCAGGTGCCGGATGCGCTCGATCCTCTGGTGGGGTAAACGGCCGTCGTTGGAGGCCAGAACGTCCATGACGATGGCCCCGGCACCCAGGGCCGCTCTTTCGGCACTCTCGGCGGTCATACTCTTGACCACACCGGTGACCATCATCTGCAGGCCGCCGCCGGCGCTGCTGGTGGACAGAAACAGGTCGCTGCCCCGATCACCTTCCTGGGGGGTGATGATCTTCTCCCCGTCCAGCAGGGTCCGGCCGGACAGTTCTTCCACCTCCCGGATGGCATTCAGTGCCCCTCTGGTCACATCCTCCACGGGGGCCTCCACAGTGGTGGGGGCCTCACCCCGAACGATGAGCCGATACTCATCGTCCCGTTTCTCGATGAGGATAGCCTTGGTGGTGGTACTGCCACAATCGGTGGCCAGCACCGATTTGATGTTCTTGAGATCCTCGGTCATCTCCGCCCCCTTTTCCGCTCCTTTTTTTCTCGTTTCATCTCTTTTTCTTTCAGGATTTGATCCTCCTGGAGCCGTTCGATTTTCTGGATTAGATATTCGATATTGTCGCGATTCTCGATCATCTCCGTGACCGTCTGGTAATCTTTAAAGTTGAAAACGGACTGGATGATGGGATTGAAGAATACCAGCACCTGGCTGCCTAAAAAGCTCAGCGGCTTGGTCGACTCCAGCAGAAAAATGGCCATGGCCGAGACCCGCAGGGCAACTACACGGCGAGCCAGCTTCTCTAACAGCTCCTCCTGTCGTTCGGTCAGCTCAACGGCCACGGTTCATTTTCTCCCCGATGAAGTCCATGATCTCTTTTTTGTTCCCACTAAAGGGGAGGTAGATGCCGCGGAAGCTCTCTAATCTCGATGGCCTGGCATATGGGCTCAGATGCACCCCTTTTTTGCCCACGTAATACTTCTTCAGCCCGGACCAGGTCCGCTTCTTTTTAGACAGCAGTCCATGGGCCGAGACCGCTTCAGGG
>CBDUWG010000371.1:0-2475 GCA_965370845.1 uncultured bacterium | reverse complement strand
TTTTCCTTCACGTCAACCGGCACGCCAGCCTCGCGGTCCTCCGCTACCCCCTCTGCGGAACGATTTGCGATCAGCACTCAGTTAAGGTCTATAGCCGCAGAGACACGACACCCTCTGACCCTTAGGCTGCAACCCAAGGGATCCAGGATTCGAGGATTCAGGGATTCGAGTGATCCCCGTCCACCACCACTGGGAACATCAACAGGTTTTGAATTGTTTTTCCCTTGAACCCTCGGCCCCTTGACTCCTTGAATCCTATGTTTTCTTCAAGCTCGGTTGTCGGGATTCGGGGCTCGGGACCCGGGAACCGTAATTCTCAAGACCACGTCTATGTTTTTTTCTTTTCCCGATTGCCGACAACCCGATCCACGTAACGCATATCGAAGCCGACAAACGAGATTCGGTTTACGTATTCACTGTAGAGGCAATTCATGAATTGCCCCTACAAAGGAAAATCAAAAAACCATGATCACACACCCTCCCGGCTCGGCATCACAAAACCGTAACAAGATCTGGTTGAGCGGCGGTGTGGTCCGCCACTTCGCCCGCATGCTGGGATACCTGCTATTGATCCCATTTTCCCTGGCGCTTCAGATCCTCGCCGCCCTGGTCTATGCCGTGGCCTGGCTCATCCTCGAGCTTCCCCGAAAACGGTGGCTGCGAGAGCCCCTGGGCGAACCAACTCTGATCATTCTGCTCTCCCTGTTCGTTCTGCTGGTCCTGACCATCTACGGTCCACCCTGCCCATCCCTCTCCTCGGGCCAAGAAACGGTCGTGGTCCTGGACCGGGGATTGGGGGTGCGGGATATCGCCGGCAGATTGAAGGAGGCAAAGGTAATTTCCAGCCCCGGCCAGTTTCTGTTTCTCTCCAAACTGCTGGGAGTGGAAGATCAACTGCAAGCCGGTAAATACTCCTTCGCGCCCGGAACCAGACCCCTGGACGTTCTGAACCGCCTGACGCGGGGACAGGCCACCGCCCAGATGGTCACCATCCCCGAGGGGCTGACCATCCGGCAGATAGCCCGGCTTCTGCAGACCGAATCGGGCATGGACGCCGAGCGCTTCATCGAGCTGGCCAATGATCCCCACGTGTGCCGGGAGCATGGTATCGAGGCCTCCAGCCTGGAGGGCTATCTCTTTCCCGACACCTACGGCCTTTACTGGGGCATACCTGCTCGAGAGATGATCGCACTTCTGGTCTCCCGTTTTCAGCACACCTGGGATGATAGCATGACCCGCCGGGCCGGGGAACAGGGCATGAGCCTTCATCAGGTGATCACCCTGGCCTCCATGATCGAGGAGGAGGTCATGGCCAATGAGGAGCGACCGATCATCTCCGCCGTCTATCACAACCGGCTGAAGAAAAGGATGCTGCTGCAGTGCGACCCCACGGTCATCTATGCCCTGGGGGGGAAAACCACTCCTCTGACCCGCCGGGATTTAAAGGTGGACTCTCCCTATAACACTTACCGGCACCGGGACCTTCCTCCGGGACCCATCAGCAACCCGGGCAAGAGATCCATCATGGCCGCCCTCTACCCCACCAAGGTGGATTATCTCTACTTCGTGGCCCGGGGCGACGGCAGCCACCACTTCTCCCACACCCACCGGGAGCATGTCAACGCTAAAAATCGCATCAAGAAAAATCTGGGGGGATAAAAAACCACCTTTTACCGGAGACTGACAGATGTCCGAGCTGGCCGCAGAAAAGATCTTACAGGGCCTGAACCCCCAGCAGAAACGGGCCGTGAAGCACGACCGGGGCCCCCTGCTCATCGTGGCCGGCGCCGGCACGGGCAAGACCCGCGTTATCGTCCACCGCATCGCTTATCTCATCGCCACAAAAAGGGCCCGGCCCGAGGAGATCGTGGCCCTGACCTTCACCGACAAGGCTGCCGCCGAGATGGAGGAACGTGTAGATGTGATGGTGCCCTACGGTCTGGCCAACGTGCAGATCTGTACATTCCACGCTTTCGGCGACCGGATCATCCGCGAGCACGCCCTGGAGCTGGGCCTGAGCCCCGACTTTCAGGTGATGTCTCAGCCGGAGCAGGCCGTCTTCTTCCGCGAACATCTCTTCCAGTTCCCCCTGTCCTACTATCGCCCCTTGGGCAACCCCACCAGGTTCGTCTCGGCGATGATCAAGCTGATCTCCCGGGCCAAGGACGAGGATGTCAGCCCGCAGGAATACCTGGAATACATCACAAAACTGAAGAAACGGTCGACGAAAAACCAGCCGGATGAAGCCCTGGCCGAGCTGGCCGTGCAGCAGGAGGAGATCGCCGGTACGTACCAGATATACCAGGAGCTTCTTGCCCAAGAGGGCAAGGTGGACTTCGGCGACCAGGTGAACCTGGCCCTGAGAGCTTTCCGCGAGCACCCCCTGGTCCTGAAACGGTACCAGGAGAAGTTCCGCTACATCCTGGTTGACGAGTTCCAGGCCACCAACTACGCCCAGTTCCAGCTGCTGATGCT
>CBDUWG010000370.1:0-2481 GCA_965370845.1 uncultured bacterium | reverse complement strand
CCCCCTCCTGATGCTCCTTTTCGTCGCATCCCCGGCCCTCCCTCCTAAAAGATTCATTTCAAATTGTAAACTTGCCCCTTCCTGCCCACCAGCCCCAGTAGCAGTCGGCAATCGGCAGTTTCCCGAATCCCGTTCTTCTCGCCTTTCACCAGTATCCAGAATCCGCCTTTCTTAACTCTCTAAACTCAATCCCCACACACGAATCACGCTATTTCAACCCTTCCAGAAACTTCAACGATTTCAATGGCCGATGGTCCTCGGCACACCGTCCCACAAAGTCCTGAACGATGGCGGCGACCCTGCGCTCCTCTGCCGTTTTCACCTCCAGCCGGCGGACGGCCTCAAAATCGTCGGCCAGAAGATGCTGCAGCAGGTCAAGCGTTTCATTCGTCACTGCCGTAAAGGACACTCCCCTCCGGCCGCAATCCCGGCAAATCACCCCACCCCGGCTGGCGCTGAATCCGGCCAGTTTTCCCTCCACCAGGCAATCACAGGTGTTGCAGGTGAAAAGCTGCGGCCGGAAACCCAGAATGGCCACCATCTTGAGCATTATGGCCGACAGCAGCGTGGAGAGGTTTTCTCCCCCTTCCAGAGCCTGGAATCCACCGAGAAGCAGGGCAAAGAGATCGGGGATCTTCTGGGCGCGCATCACCATCCGGTCCACCAGCTCAACGGCGGCGCTGGCAAAACCAAGTCGCTGAGCGTCCTCGCGCAGTCCGTAGAAGTCGTCGATCAGATTGCTCTCGGAGATGAGATGCAGATCCCTGTTCTCTTTTAGATAAAAAACTACGCTGCTATGGGCGAACAGGTCCAGGCTGGCCCCGAATCGGCTCTTGGGCCGGCGAGCCCCCTTGGCCACGGCGGCAATTTTCCCGAACCGATCCGTGAACAGGGTGAGCAGCTTGCTGGTCTCCCCCAGATCCCGCGCCCTGAGAATGATGGCCTCCGTCTTGCGCAGGGGCATGCCCAGAATCTCCCCCCGAGTTAGCCCAGCAACCTCAAGAGCATAGCGGCCAGGCCGAAGTAGATGACCAGACCGACGATATCATTGCTCATGGTCACGAAGGGCCCGGTGGCGATGGCCGGATCGATGTTGATCTTCTTGAACAGCATCGGGACCAGGGCTCCCATGGTGGCGGCCACGGTGATGGAGCTGAGCATGGCCGATCCCACGATCACGCCCAGCAGGGGGTTCCCCTGCCACACCAGGGCCACCAATCCCACAATTCCACCGCACATCACTCCCATGAGCAGACCGATCCTGGCCTCCCGAAAGAGCCTTTGAGCGATGCGGAAGAGCTGGATCTCTCCGGTAGCCAGACCGCGCACCACTATAGCCGAGGACTGAATTCCGATGTTGCCGCCCATGGCGGTGATCACCGGGATGAAAAAGACCAGGGCTAACAGCGATCCCAGGGCAGCCCGAAAATGGCTGATGATCGTCCCGGAGAGGATACCGCCCAACAGGCTGATGAGGATCCAGGGCAGCCTCATGCCGGCGATGCGCAGGGCCGAATCCTGGCGTATCTCCTCATCGGTGGTCCCGGCCATCTTGGAGATGTCCTCGGAGGCCTCCTCCACGATGACGTCCACCACATCATCCACGGTGATGCGGCCCACCAGCCGGCTGGCTCGATCAACCACCGGCACCGAGGCCAGGTGGTACTTCTCGACCAGGGCGGCCACTTCCTCCTGGTCCATATTCGTGGGCACGCTGACCACATCTGTGCTCATGATCCGGGAAACCATCTCCTCGGGCCTGCTCAAAACCAGTTGGGCCAGGGACAGGATGCCCACCAGCACGCCTCGCCGGTCGACGACGTAGATGGCGTAGACTGACTCCACCTGGTCGACGGTGGCCCGTATTCGTTCGATGACCTCCTGCACGGTGGCATCCTCGGGCACCGAGACGAACTGTTTGGTCATGATGCCGCCGGCGCTCTCCTCGTCGTACCTGAGAAGCTGTTGCAGTTCGTCGGCTCGCTCTGCGCCGACCAGTCCCAGAACCTCCTCGGCCCGCTCCGAGGACAACTCGCCGACGATGTCGGCGGCATCGTCGGAGGCCATCTCATCGACGATCTCAGCCAGGCGGGAGGCCTCTATCTCCTCCACCAGCTGATCGCGGGAGAGATCGCTGACCTCCAAGAGAACTCCCGAGGCCACAGGGGGATGCAGAAGCCGAAAAACGTAGCGCTTCTTCTCCTCCACCATATTGTCGATGAACTCGGCGACCTCCACTGGATGACGATCCTCGATCAGCTCCAGGATGGCCTCCGAATCGTCGCGCTCTATCAGCTCGCCCAGCTCATTGACGATCTTTTCCAGACTTTCTTCAATCATGGCAGTATCTTGTTGGTGATTTTGTAAGAGGGGGAAGTGTCCCTCGTTTTAGCGGCACCTGACGGTGCCTTCATTGCAAATATTAAAATGTAAATATCAAATATTAAATTGACTTAGCGTGATCTTCTAGATAAACAGTCG
>CBDUWG010000369.1:0-2483 GCA_965370845.1 uncultured bacterium | reverse complement strand
CTAGAAGCTCGATGCTGGAAACTGGAAAATGGTATTTTGTCAGTATCGCCTTTAACCAGGATCTAGCATCCAGGATCCAGGATCTGTCTTTTCTTTTCCGCTAGTCTCCAGTCTCTGCATTTCAGCCTTTACGAACCTCGAATCTCGACTCTCGAATCTCGCTTTACCCACGAACACCTATCCCGGAACCCGGATCCCGGGTCTCGAGAAAAGGAGAACAACGCATGAACATGTTCTGTTACCAATGTGAGCAGACGGCCAAAGGGACCGGCTGTACCACCCAGGGTGTCTGTGGCAAAGATCCGCAGACGGCAGCCCTGCAGGATCTGTTGATATATGCCACCAAGGGGCTGTCCATGTACGCCCATAGGGCGCGGGAGCTTGGCGTCAAGGACCATGAGATCGACGTGTTCACCCTGGAGGCCCTGTTCACCACGGTGACCAATGTGAACTTCGATCCGCAGCGGCTGCAGGGGTTGCTCAGGAGAGCGGCTGAATTGCGCGACAGGGCCAAAAGCCTCTACGAAGAGGCGTGTAGCAAGAACGGGCAAGAGCCGGAAGATCTGGGCGGTCCTGCTGTATGGTCGCCAGCCAAGGATCTTGATGGTCTGATCCAGCAGAGCCGGGAGGTGGGCATCGCCGGGCGAAAGGAGCGTCTCGGCGAGGATGTCACCGGCCTGCAGGAGCTGCTCACCTATGGGCTCAAGGGCATGGCTGCCTATGCCGATCACGCCCAGATCCTGGGTCATGAGGACGATGAGGTGTATGCCTTCTTCCACGAGGCTCTGGATTTTCTGACCAAAGAGGACCTCACCGTTGATGAACTGGTGGCCATGAACCTCAGCTGCGGTGAGGTGAACCTGAAGGTCATGGAGCTGCTGGATGCCGCCAACACCGGCGCCTACGGGGATCCGCTGCCCACCCCGGTGCGCATCGAGCCGGTCAAGGGCAAGGCCATCCTGATCTCCGGGCACGACCTGAAAGATTTGGAAGAGCTGCTCAAGCAGACTGAAGGCAAGGGGATCAACGTCTATACCCACGGGGAGATGCTCCCCGCCCACGGCTATCCCGAACTGAAGAAGTACAAACACTTCGTGGGCAACTATGGCGGGGCCTGGCAGGACCAGCGCAAAGAGTTCGACCAATTTCCCGGGGCCATTTTGATGACCACCAACTGCATCCAGAAACCCAGGGAAACCTACAGGGGCCGCATATTCACCAGCGGGCTGGTGGCCTGGCCCGGCGTCGTGCACATCGGTAACCGGGATTTCACACCGGTCATCGAGGCCGCCCTGGCTGCCGAGGGTTTTACCCAGGACGGCCCGGATAAGACCATCATGGTCGGCTTCGGACACGCTGCCGTCCTGGGCGTGGCCGACAAGGTGGTTGACGCGGTCAAGCGCGGAGCCATCAAGCACTTCTTCCTCATCGGCGGCTGCGACGGGGCCAAGTCCGGCCGGAATTACTACACCGAGCTGGCTCAGGCCGTTCCCCAAGATTGTCTCATCCTGACCCTGGCCTGCGGTAAGTACAGGTTCAACAAGCTGGATTTCGGGGATATCGAGGGCATCCCACGGCTGTTGGACATCGGCCAGTGCAACGATGCCTACTCGGCCATCCAGATCGCCCTGGCCCTGGCCAAGGCCTTCGACACGGACGTGAACGGCCTGCCCCTCTCCCTGAACATCTCCTGGTACGAGCAGAAGGCCGTCTGCATCCTGCTCACCTTGCTTCACCTGGGTATCAAGAACATCCGTCTGGGACCAACTCTGCCCGCCTTCGTCACCCCGGCAGTGCTGCAGGTGCTGGTGGACAATTTCAACATCATGCCCATCACCACCGCTCAGGAGGATCTGAAGGCGATATTGGGGTAGGGGATAAGAAATGCAATATTCCGCAACCATCGGATAATGATGTTCTATCGTTATCGATGTGGCAGAAGAGCAGTTTCCTCAACGAGATTAATGTATAGTGAGGGGAGGTGAATAATATGGCAATCGATCCGGTCTGTAAGATGAACGTGGATCCCAAGACGGCGAAGGATCAGACCGACTATCAGGGTAAGACCTATTACTTCTGCGCACCGAAATGCAAACAGGTCTTTGAGCAGGATCCGGAGAGATACCTTGGCACCACGCCGATAGGCGGATGCCGTGGATGTTGCGGCTGTTGAACGTCGGTCGCTTGAAACTGTAATGTAACTGATATGCCCATATCCCAGGGAGTGTGCGAAGACCTTGATTGTGACTTGGCTTCGCGCACTCCCTTTTTTTCATTGCCCCGCAGAGGCTCCCGCCTCTGCGGAAGAAGGTGATGTTTTGAATTGGCCAGACGTTTGTTTTACTGGTGCGACGTTTTGGTCTAGCCTAAAAAGGGGTAAACGTCGTTCGCACCTACTAATGAACCTGACGATTATCGGTAAGGATTACATCCAGCATTTCCAAACGGAGGGCACGGCACGCCGTACCCGACGCCGCAAGACC
>CBDUWG010000368.1:0-2485 GCA_965370845.1 uncultured bacterium | reverse complement strand
AACCAATGATATGGAGGTACACCACCATAGACATCACCGTGAAACTCTATTATTTCATTAATAATACCTTCATATGGTCCGTGTGCATCAGCTAAAAATTCTATCGTTGCCGCTGTGGTATCATGATCACTGCTGCTATCGGTGTCTGTGACAGTCAGGATGACGGTATAGACACCAGGTACTCTATAGATGTGATCGGGTTTTCGTTCAATTGAACTTTCTCCATCGCCGAAATCCCAATACCAAGAGTAAGGTTTGGTGCCACCGTAAGCATCGCCATTAAATTCTACTAATTCATTGAACAATCCTCCATAGGGTCCATTTGCATTGGCACGAAGGGGATAATCATAAGCATTGACCAAAGGATACATATCCTGATTATAACCATCCGGTATCTGGTATGACGAATCAACAATTCCGTCGCCGTTGTTATCATAGGCTCCTTCGCCCGGCTCGTCAAAATCGGACCAGTAGTTCCCGCCCGAAGGATAGCCATCATCCCAGAAATTCTCATTTTCATATAATTCCCAAGCATTCTGCGCATTGTCGATGAAGTTATTGTGATAGATATGATTATCATATGTGTAATCGCTCAAGATGATGCCGTATTCACTGTTGTTTTCAAAATTGTTACAGGATATGTTGTTATCATGCGCATATCTTAAATAGAGTCCTCGTCCATTGTTTATAGATATATTATGAGTGATACTATTATCATGAGTACCATCAGCGAATAAAAGAATACCGTAACGGCTGTCTTGAACGATATTATTGATAATCGTATTGTAATTAGAACGAACATTTATTCCCTTTTGGGTGCTGCTTGTCCCACCTCTTTGTATAGTAAAACCGGTCACATTCACATAATGAGCATTGATGGTGACGACATCCCCGGCCTCGCTGCCGTCGATAATCGTGGTGTTTTTATCCTGGCCAACAAGATGAATAGATTCATCCACTGATATACGCTCATAATACGTTCCCTCGAAGACATAGACGTTATCACCTGAAGAAGCGGAGTTTATCCCATCCTGAATATGCTGATAGGGATGCTCTATGGTTCCATCCCATGGGCCCGTGGTGTTATCATCGTCAACGTAGATCGTTGTCGAGCTCGGGGCGGGCGGGTGAGGCATCTCATCCCTGGACTCAAAAAGCATCCTGGTATCAGTAGCTGCCGCCAACGAGTCAGCGGCACCAGCCGGACTGCTCCAGATCAAAGCAACGGCGATGGACAACAGAGAACAGATCGCGGTGCGCATCGTTCCCTCCTTTTTTACTTACCTGACACACAAGATGCGCTGAATTACTGTTAAAAATCCTCTTCATTCCTTGGGTTCATGTCAATTCGTCAAAGTCCTCTTCTTTTTGGACAGACCTAAAGACCTATCCCTATGGGTCTCTCCTCCCAATTCTGGAAGGCCATCCTCACTTAAACGAACGCCATTTTGATGGTTTTATGGAAACTTCTCCTTAGCAAAAAATCGGAAAAAGATTATCACTCTCTAAACCATTATATCAAACTTAGATTTTCTTGTCAAGAAAATTATTACATAATTCTTCTCATTTTAACGGCAGGCGTTTTAAAGTGCCGTCGGGTCACCGCACCCGACGGCACGATCAATGACACCTCTGGATTCCCCCCCCCGATTAAATCGGGGGCTTCCACGGGAATGACAGTGGTAGTTAGCCGGGAACCTCCAGCATCCATACCAGCTTCCATAAACCATAAACGAGCTTCAGTATCAAGAATTACCATACTCTTCACCAGCACCAGACGTTTCACCACGAGAAGAGGGGGTGGCGAAAAACGGCGAGGGGCGCGGCCGGTTGACGTGAAGGAAAACGGCATCGGCGGCATTGCCGCCGATAGCGCCCCGGTGCTGCGAAGCAGCACGCCGGTTGTAGCGAGGGGGAAACCTCCCCCTTCTAAAATCAAAAATTCTTTTGCCGCTCGGGCAATTCCATCGCCAGTTGCCCCAGAATTGCCTCCACCGCCTGCTCCATGGTCAGAGCCGTGGCATCCACCTGCCAACCCCCCTCACGGAGCCGGGCCGTCAACTGAGCGGCCTGGGGCAGTTCGATGCCCAGCTGGGCGGTCCGTGCAGAGTCGGAGAATATTTCCTTCGGGGAATCGTCGGCGGCCACCGCACCCTCCCCCATGACCACCACCCGATCTGCCAGGGGAACCACCAGATCCATATGATGAGTGATCAGCACAATGGTCACCCCCTTGCGGCGAAGCTGCCCCAGGATCCCCAGAATCTGCTCACAGCCCCCGGGATCGAGACCCACGAAAGGTTCGTCCAAGATGAGAATCTCCGGCTGCAAAGCCAGAACCCCGGCGATGGCCACGCGCCGCTGCTCTCCCCCGCTGAGGTCGAAGGGGAAACGAGCTGCGAAGCTCTCGACATCCAGACCCACCAACTTCAGGGCCTCTCGGACCCGCTGGTCCACCTGGTGATCCGACAGGTTCAGATTTCGC
>CBDUWG010000367.1:0-2489 GCA_965370845.1 uncultured bacterium | reverse complement strand
TGCCAGATTGACTCTGCATTTTCCGAGGTTTAGTTCTTAACCAGTATCCAGAATCGGGTTTGCTTTAACCAGCATCCAGGATCAAGGATCGGTTCTATCTTTTCATCCAGTATCCAGAATCCAGTATCCAGTATCCGCCTTTCTCATCCAGTATCCAGTATCTAGAATCCGGTTTCATATCCAGCATCGAGCTTCGTTATTCTTACCTAGCCAATCTGCTCCATATAGATTCGTCGGGCCAGCAGGAGGAAGTCCACAACCCGGGGATCCTGATAATCAGGATACGTCCAGGGGAGGGACTGGAAGCGGTTGGCGCGATACTGGAGGGTGACCTCGGCGAATACGCCTCGCCCCAGGTAGATCCGGTGAGAGAAATTCTTGGTGCTGGCCAGCACCAGCTTGCTGGCCTCCAGGTACCCGGGGTCGATGTTCGCCCGCCGCTTTTTCTGTCCCTGGTTGATCTGAGACAGATTTTCCTCCAGGCCGTTGGTGAACGCCTTCACCTCCGCCAGTTGCTCGCATCGGAATAGCCGCTGGAAGGACACGAACATGCGCTCCAGATCCGCACCCATCTCCCGGTGGTAATAGTCGGTATGTGTGAAGGGAAAGGCCTTGCTGTGTACATCGATGCCCCCCAGCCGTACTTGCAGACGCTCCAGGGCCTGCTGCAGGACGTCCTGGCCACTGAAGATGAGCCCGCAGATGAGCTTGACGGGATCTGGTGTGTGGATCTGGCCCATGTTTATGGATCTGATGAGGGTTTAGGGATGTTTATGCGGAATCATATGAATTTTACGACATTATAGGGCGGGTGTCAAGGGGTTTCCGTGGAATGAGAAGCTCATCGCGTGTATATGAGGTTGTAGGGGCTCAATATATTGAGCCCGTGTGGTTGATAAAAGCCGTCGTTTTACTCCGCGCTCCTCCAATGACGAGATTTTGTTTAGGGTTGTTGTTTCATAAATACAGCAATCAAGCAACGACTTTCCGACATTCTGTCATGGCGAGCCTTCTGCGAAGCAATCCTCTGTCAGGGCACCATCGGTGAAAGAATGATGCCGTATTCTTCGACGTCCTTATGCCGGGGGATTGCCGCGTCGGTCTTTGAAAGACCGGGGTTCGAGATTCGAGACTCGAGATTCGTAAAATCAAAGGACTTATGATGTATTTTACGATTACCGATCCCCGAGTCTCGGTCTTTCAAGGTGGGGTGGACTTCCCCCTCAAAACAACAACAGGGGGCCATCAGACCCCCTGTCGCGTTTCTCTTCATTTTCTCGTCGCGCTTACCTCGTGAACACCATCCTCCTCACATCGCCCTGCCCCCCAGCCTCCAGCCGATAGAAGTACACTCCGCTGGCCAGTGGCCGGCCCTGCTCGTCGACACCGCCCCAGAGAACCTGATGTTCACCGGCAGGAAGATCCTCGTCCACCAGCGTTTTGACAAGCTGTCCCAGCATGTTGTAGACCCTCAAGCCGACATGGCCCGGTGCCGCCAGGCCGAACCGAATCTGCGTCCCGGCGTTGAACGGGTTGGGATAGTTCTGCTGCAGGCCGAACCTGCCGGGCGTGCCATGAGGATCCGGGGTAACCACCCCGGTGCCAGTGACGATCTCAAAGGTCCAGACGTGATCCTCGGGCATTGTCAGCCCCCACAGGCTGGCGATGCTATCGGTCAGTCGAACCTGAACAGCCTCGCCCGGGTCGAAGGGCTCATCGGGCGTAAAGGTAGCTGTTTTGGCCAGAGGATCGTAGGTAATGGTGCCGTTGCGGCCACCGCCCTGGCCGGTGACCAGAAAATTGTCCCCGTTGATGGTGATCGGATCCATGGGTCTGTCGAAAACAGCCTGGACCACAGTTTCCCGGGGAACTTCCTGGGCAGAGGCCGCCGGGTTGATCTGGGCGATCTGGGGAGCCGTCTTGTAAGTGGGCAGAGCTCCCATGTCCTTTCTGGACCCATCCGGGTCGGGATCGCTCCCGGGATGGCCAGTATCGATGCACTTTGATCCAAGCATCAGGTTAAAGTCAAAACCCTGCAGGTCAACAAAACCGGGGTTGATCTGAAGCTCGCCGGTTCCCGGCGAGGGGGAAAAAGCATCCCATGTGGCCCCTCACCCGGGGCAAAAGAGGGCATAATTAAAAACGCTGTTGCCCCACACATCATTGTACAAGATGGTCGGTTCATAATACTCCACGCAGGCGATGCCGTACTGTGAGTTGTTGACGATGATGCAGTTTTTTATGGTTATCTCTTCCCGTGGATACCAGACCCGGATCCCTGTGGTATTACCGACGATGGTGCAGTTCTGCACCGTGCTGGCGGCGCAGTATTCGTAGGTAAGGGCATTGGAGCCTCCCGTGATGACACACCCGTCGATGTCCAGCGTTGCGTCAGTATAAGTCCAGATGTACCCTCCTGGATCCAGTGTGATGAGGGCTCCGTTGCCGTGGATGACACAACTATCACCCGGCGTAGTCAGCAGATAGCC
>CBDUWG010000366.1:0-2501 GCA_965370845.1 uncultured bacterium | reverse complement strand
ACATCCCCGATCTCTGATCTCTGGTGGGGAAGGGTGGAGATGTGCCCTGATCTCTTGTCTCTCCCGGATCCCGAGTCTCGAATCTCGACTATCAACTCGCTTAACTCGCTCAAATCTCTTAACTCTCCTAACTTTGAGGTTTAAAACATGACCGCCTATTTTATGCGCCGTTTGATATGGGTCCTCCTCCTGCTGGTTGGGGTCTCTCTGGCCACCTTCGTTATCTTCTTTCTGATCCCGGCAAATCCCGCCGAGCTGGTGGCCGGCAAAAGCGCCACCCCGGAGATGATCAGCAATATCGAGCAGCGACTGGGGCTGGACCGACCCTGGTACGTTCAGTACTGGCGCTTTTTCAGCAAAGCCGTCCGGGGCGACCTGGGGTTTTCCTACATCACCCAGCAAAAGGTCGCTCCCACCCTGCTGACCGCCTTTCCCGTCACCATCTCCCTGACGGTGGGCGCGGCCATCATCTGGCTGGCCATCGGCATCCCCATCGGCATCCTGTCGGCCCTCAAGCCCCGCTCGCTGTCCGATCGTATAGCCATGATCTTCGCCCTGGTGGGCATCTCCACTCCCGTCTACTGGCTGGGCCTGGTATTGCTGAAGATCTTCGCCGATGCTCTGGGCCTCTTTCCCCTGGGCGATTATATGGAGATCTCCCGGGGGGGATTTCTATGTTGGATCCACCATCTGGTGCTGCCCTGGTTCACGCTGGCTTTCCTTTATGCCGGATGGTATGCCCGGATGACGCGCACCAATATGTTAGAGACCATGGGCGAGGATTTTGTGCGCACGGCACGAGCCAAGGGCCTGCCGGAGAGGCGTGTCGTCCTCAAGCACATTCTGCGCAACTCTCTGACCCCGGTGGTGACCATGTTCGGCATGGATGTGGGCTACCTCATGGGCGGCGCTGTTCTGACCGAGACGGTGTTCGGCCTGCCGGGCATCGGGGGCCTGGCCTGGAAGGCTATTCAGCAGCGGGATCTTCCCATGGTGATGGGCGCGGTGACCTTCGCCGCCGTATTTATTATCCTGGCCAACCTGGTCGTTGATCTTGTCTACGCCGTTTTGGATCCCCGGGTGCGTTATCGCTGATGAATTTATCTGGAAATAGTGGTTGACAGAATCCATGGGACTTAATATCTTATATAAAACATTTGAACCAGAGATGCTTTCAACTGTTGGATTTTCACGAAGAGCAAAATGCCAGCTAATCTGACACCGCAATACTTCTCCGCCGAGAAAAGATGGCGAGAGGCCGCCACCATCGATGATCAGATCGCAGCCCTGCGCGAGATGCTGGCCGTCATGCCCAAACACAAGGGCACCGATAAGCTCCAGGGCGATCTGAAAAGGAGAATTGCCAAGCTTCAGGTCGAGGTAAAGACTCAGCGCAAGAAGGGCCACAGGGCTCAGATTGGCCACGTGTCCAAAGAGGGAGCCGGCCAGGTGGCCATTATCGGTCCCCCAAACGTCGGCAAATCGGCCCTGGTGAAGGCGGTAACTCATGCTCATCCTGAAGTGGCCTCCTACCCCTTCAGCACCCAGAAACCCGCGGCCGCCATGATGCCCTATGAGGACATCCAGATTCAGCTGCTGGACACACCACCCATATCCGATCAGTACACGGTGCCCTGGCTCCCCAACCTCATTCGCTTAGCCGACATTGCTTTACTGGTAGTGGACCTGGGCCGCGACCCTGCCGAGCAGGTTGAGCTGGTCATCGACCACATGCAAAAAACCAGCACTCACCTGAACGGCAAGAGCGGCAAGCACGATGGTCAATTGGCCATCGTGCCGGTGAAGACCATCAGCGTGGGCAATAAGACCGACCTGCCCCGGGCAGAAGAGAACCAGCGTCAACTGCTCCAGCGGTTCGGTCAGGATTTCCAGGTGCTGACCATATCTGCGGAGAAACAGGAGGATTTCGCTCAGTTCAAGGAGGATATCTTCCAGGCTTTGCAGATAATCCGCATCTACACCAAGGAACCGGGCAAAAAACCCGATTTGAAACAGCCTTACGTGCTCAGACGCGGCAGCACCGTTTTGGATGTGGCCTCCTCTGTCCATCGCGATTTCGCCGGTCAGTTAAAATTCGCTCGCATCTGGGGCTCGGAGAAGTACGATGGCCAAAATGTGCAGAAGAATCATCTGGTGGAGGATGGCGATATCATCGAGTTCCATCTGTAAAAAACCCGCGGATTTTTAAATGCGGAACCACATGGCAATCCTCTCTCTTAAAGGAGGTTAATTCGATGGCAATCAAGGAGAGCGTGAAAAATGGCGTGGCCATCCTGGGATTGAAAGGAAAACTTATGGGCGGACCTGACTCGCAAGCCCTGCACGATAAAATCCACAGTCTGATTGCCGACGGCATCAATAAGGTGGTAATCGACCTGGCCAAAACGAAGTGGATGAACAGCTCTGGTCTTGGTGCATTGATGGCTGCTCTCACCACACTCCGTAACGCCAATGGCGATCTAAAGCTGGCCAATGTGACT
>CBDUWG010000365.1:0-2501 GCA_965370845.1 uncultured bacterium | reverse complement strand
GCCAGTATCAACACACACGATAAGAGGAAAACGAACAGATTTCCTCTTTGCATGATCTTACCTCCTAAGAATAAATTCGGCTGGCGCGATTTGCCAGAAATAACCCCTGGCCTGAAGCCACAACTTCCTGTTGGTGTATCACCCCTTTCTTTCAAGAATTGATCTGAAAAAAACCGTGCCGTTTGTGTACAAAGAAACCCTCGGTGGATCAAGAGAACGACAAAGTAAAATACCAAAAAGGCAGTTAAATGTCAATAAAAAAATTCAGGTTGCCGAACACCTGGGTTAAATTGCAGGCGATGTCCGCCTCAACCCCTCACCAATGGTCAGGAAGCTCAGAGTTCATCTGCCAAAAAAAGCTTGACATCTACTGGGGTTTTTTGTAAAATAAAAGACTAAGAGTCTGTTGGTGTTCGCTCGGGGAGGAGTAATTTCCTGAGGGAATTTTGGTCTTATTCCTTCCCCGTAAGAGATGATTGAACCTTCAGGAACCGGAGAGGTTCTTTTCAAAGGGGGGAGAAATAATGTTGGTGTTGTCCAAGACGTTATGCAGGATCGTGTGTTGCGCCATCGCTGTCATTTTGTTGTCAGCAACTGTGTCTCTGGCGTTTCTGCCGCGATATGAGCCGGGCCAGATCATCGTCAAATTCGCCCCGCAAGTTGACAAGGTGGATGCTCAGCAGGGGGAGGGATTTGTCTATGTGGGTATCGCCTCTTTGGATCAGAGAATGGAACGGTACGGGGTCACCCAGATTGGTCAGATTTTTCCCCATAAGAAGTCGGAGTTGGGCGCCATATATCAATTCGATTTTGATCAGCGATACGATGCCATGGACGTGGCCATGAACTTTGCCGCGGACAAGCACCTGTTATATGCTGAGCCCCGGTATATTCAGCAGCTTTGGGATGAGCCGGATGACGAGTTTTATATAAGCGGTGTGCAGTGGTATATAAATGTGGTGCATAGTCCCCAGGCGTGGGACATCGTTCATGGAGATAGCTCGGTGATCATCTCCATTGTGGACACTGGTGTGGATTGGAATCACCCTGATCTTCATGGTAACATCTGGATCAGCCCCGGGGAGGACATAAACGGAGATGGACAGATTACCGGCATCGATGTCAACGGCATCGACGATGATGAAAACGGATATATCGATGATTTCTTTGGCTGGGATTTCGGCAGCTCAGCTTCCGGCCTTGAAGATAACAATCCCACCGAGTGGGCAGCCATTCACGGCACACACTGTGCCGGGATCGCCGCGGCGGTGACGAACAATGGAGTGGGTGTGGCCGGCATGGCCTGGAACTGTTCCCTTATGCCGGTAAAGGCCACCCGCGATGGACAGGAAGGCATTCGCTATGGCTATGAGGGGATTCAATACGCCGCCGACAACGGTGCCGATGTCATCAGCCTCAGCTGGGGTCACTATGGTGGTTCTCCCAGCCAGTTCGAGCAGGAGATCATCGACAGCGCCGATGCCAAGGGTGTTATCATTCTCTCCTCTGCCGGAAATGATCCACCGGACCACAACTACGCGCCCCCGGATACCTGTCCGCTATCGTATCCCCCTTGGTACAATCATGTGATCGCCGTGGCCGCCACGGACATCAATGACAAGGCCACGAGCTGGACCTTTTACGGGAGCTGGGTGGATGTGGCCGCTCCCGGTCAGGGCATCTACAACACCTGGTACGATGACAGCTACGCCATGCTCAGCGGCACGAGCATGTCCTGTCCCCTGGTGGCCGGAGTTGCCGGCTTGCTTAAAACGATAGACCCGGAAATGACCAGCGATGAGTTCGAGGCCAAGATGTTGCACACCTCTGATGATATCTATTCGCTCAACCCCACGTATGAGGGGTTCTTGGGTGGGGGGCGAGTGAATGCCTATGCGGCGCTGTTGAGCATGACCGAGCCGTGCCTGGTGCTCGATCAGCAGACGATCATCGACGATGCCGGGGGCAACGGGGACGGCCGGCCCAATCCCGGCGAGACGGTGAACTGGATCGTCACACTGAGCAACAGGCCCACCTGGCAGGTGGCCCAGAATGTGAGTGTGAAGGTTTCCACAGCGGATGAGACCATCACGTTTCTTCAGGACTCAACCGGGTTTGGAGATATAGGTCCGGGGACCAGCGCCGATAATTCTACCAGTCCCTTCCAGTTTACCGTGGTCTCCGCGGCCCGGGACGGTGGGGCTCATTGGGTGACCTTTTACTTTAGGGTGCAGGCCGGCGATGGGGCGTATGTCATAACGGACAGCATGGATATGATGATCGGCCGGCCGGATGTGCTGGTGGTGGACGACGATGGTGGCGACGACTTGGAAGAGGTGTACCAGGCTGATCTAAGGGATATCGATGTGGTTTACGATACCTGGACTGTTGCTGAGAGCGGCAAGATCAGCGCCGAGGAGCTTCTTCGCTATTATGCGGTGATCTGGCTGACGGGTGCTGAGGCGGAGAGTACTCTGACGGTGGAAGATCAGGATCATCTG
>CBDUWG010000364.1:0-2504 GCA_965370845.1 uncultured bacterium | reverse complement strand
AGATGGCAAATTTACTGTTGACAACTTAGGCCGGTTGTGTTAAAATTTAAAGTGCTTTCAGTTGAAACTGGCCAGAGGGCATCCCTATTCTGTCACCGGGCTCTCCTGACAGGTGAGGGGTGATCGAGCAAAATGCAGAGTCCTGGCCTAAGTTAGCAGCAGCGACGATTTCCGCAAGGGACACAGAAAGGCAGGAGACGAACCAGCCCCCGAGAGCCCTCCTTTGTCCCTTTTTCTGCATGTGGCGTTGCCAGCGTCGCAGCTTTGGGTTGGCGAAAGGGAGGTCAAACTTATGTCGGAGAAGATGCAAGCTGTGGTGAAGACACAACCCGCCTTGGGAGCCGAGTGGCTCTCCGTGGATCTTCCCCGCATCTCGCCCGATCAGGTTCTGGTCAAAGTGAAGGCCACATCTATTTGCGGCACCGATGTGCACATTTATAAGTGGGATCCGTGGTCTGATGGACGTATCGGAAGAGAGAACCTGCCCCAGATTCTGGGCCACGAGGTGGCCGGGGAGGTGGTCGAGGTGGGTAATCAGGTAAAGACGGTCAAGGTTGGCGATTACATATCCGCCGAGACCCACATTCCCTGCCGGCGGTGCATCCAATGCCTTACGGGTCAGGAACACATCTGCGCCAACCTGTCCATCTTGGGGGTGGACTGTGACGGAGCCTTCGCCGAGTACTTCGCCATTCCAGAGTCGGTTTGCTGGATTAACGACGAAGCTATTCCTCCCGAATTTGCCTCCGTTCAGGAGCCGCTGGGCAATGCCACATATGCGGTTTTGGGTGAGGATAACGATGTGGCTGGCAAGAGCATGGCCATCATCGGGGATGGACCCATTGCCCTGTTCTCCGTTGGGGTGGCCCGGGTCTGTGGTGTGACCAGCATCTTTTTGGTGGGCAAGTATGATTTCAACATGGACATCGGGAAACGCATGGGTGCCGATCACCTGCTGTATGCCAACCGGGACGATGTGGACCGCTTCCAGTACATCATGGACCACACCTATGGATACGGTGCTGATATCGTCCTGGATATGGCTGGTAGTCCTCAGGCTCTGGATGAAGGGTTCAAGGTGCTCCGCAAAGGCGGGCGTTTCACGGCCTTTGGTGTAGCTTCCGTTTCCCCAACAGCCATTGACTACAACAACGGCATCGTCTTCAAGGGTGCCCAGGTGCATGGGATCAACGGGCGGAGGATGTTCGACACCTGGTTTCGCGTTCGCAACATGTTAGCCTCGGGACGTCTGAACATCGCGCCTGTCATCAGCCATATGTATTCTCTCAAGGAGTATGAGAGGGGTTTTGAGGTGATGATGGAGCGACCGCGCAAATCGGCCAAGGTGGTTCTTTTCCCCGATCGCGGGGAATACGAGAAGGCAAAAGCCCGTATGTCATAAGGCAGAACGCATTGTTGGGGGCGTAGTTAAGGAGAGCATCTCAAGCAATAGGTTAATTAGCCATAGTGTGGGAGGTAAAGATGTACGGAAAACTGGAACAGGATCTTCAGAAGGAGCTGCAAGGCATTCGCCAGGACGGGCTCTATAAAGAAGAATGGGTGATCATGGGACCACAGGCCGCAGAGATTACCGTCACGGGTGGCCAGAAGGTGGTCAATTTCTGCGCCAATAATTACCTGGGGCTTTCCTCCCACGCCAAGGTCATAGAAGCGGCCCATAAGGCGCTGGATGAATGGGGCTACGGGATGAGCTCGGTTAGGTTTATCTGCGGCACCCAGGACATCCATAAGCAGTTGGAGCAGAAGATATCTCAATTCCTGCAGACGGATGACACAATTCTGTATGCGGCCTGCTTCGACGCCAATGGTGGTGTTTTCGAGCCCATTTTGGACAAGGATTGCGCCATCATCTCCGACGCTCTTAACCATGCCTCCATCATCGATGGGATTCGCCTGTGCAAGGCTCAACGGTATCGTTTCGTCCATGCCGATATGCACGATCTGGAGGAGAAACTGAAAGAGGCCCAAGGCGCTAAGTACAGGCTCATCGCCACCGATGGCGTCTTCAGCATGGATGGGGACATCGCCAAGCTTGATGAGATCTGCGACCTGGCCGATAAGTATGACGCCCTGGTGCTGGTCGATGACGCCCATGCCACCGGTTTTTTAGGCAAGACCGGCCGAGGCTCCATCGAGCACCGGGGGGTGATGGGACGGGTGGATATCATCACCGGAACTCTGGGGAAAGCCCTGGGGGGAGCCTCTGGAGGATTTGCCTCCGGCCGCAGGGAGATCATCGAGCTTTTCCGGCAGCGAAGCCGCCCCTATCTGTTCTCCAACACCCTGGCTCCTGCCGTGGTGGGTGCCTCCATCGCCGTTTTTGATTTGCTCAGCGAAACGACGGACTTGCGCGATAAGCTGGAAAGAAACAACAAGTACTTACGGGAGAAGATGAGCTCAGCCGGTTTTGATATCAAACCAGGTGTTCACCCCATCCTTCCCAACATGTAGAACGAGGCAAAGATGAGCCAGGATATGGCCAG
>CBDUWG010000363.1:0-2505 GCA_965370845.1 uncultured bacterium | reverse complement strand
CATTATCTTTTACTACAGCAACATGCTGATGATGCCCATTAACCGCATCACCCGCCAGATGCAAAACTTGCAGCAGGCCGGGGCTAGCATCACCCGCATCCGCGAACTGTTGGACACCAAGAGCAAAATTGAGGAAATCGACAGATCGGCCAAGGCCGGGGTGGAGTATACGGGACTGCCCACCCCCCTGGCGAACAGACGAGCTCCGCTGTTAGTAAAGGCGTACACCGTATCGTTCTTGCTGCCGAAGACGACGTCCAGATGTCCGTCGCCATTTATATCTCCCACAGCAACAGAACCGCAAACATCCCCCTCAACAGACACGGGAAAACCGGGTTCCTCCTCTCCCAATTTATTTAACATGTGAAGTGTTCCCACGTTATCTACGACCACAACTTCCCTGTCACCATCTGCATCCATATCCACCAGAAGAGGTGAGCTACGCACCGAGCTCAGATCCAGTGGCCATCCATACTGGTCGTAAGTCACCGCCAGGTCAAAATCAAGGATCGTATAATAAAAAGGCATCCGGGCACAGGTGGCAGAGATATCCACGGACAGGGGGATCTGGCACACGCCGACATCTTCCCCTACGGTGAAGGCGAACTCATTAGTCTCGTTCCAGACGATCTGGCCGGGTTCAATATCCTCTTGATAATCGGCCAGGAGATCGTGAATGATTATCCCAGGATCAACGGAGGAGAGAATTCCGGTCACCCCGCTGGCCGTGGCCCAGATCCGCTGGTTTTCGACGGCCACCTTCAACCGGGCCGTCTCTCCGGGATTGAGCACTCCGTCGCCATCTCCAAGGCTGTCCACCACATCGTAGGCAACAAAGCTCAGGCTGGGATATTCCGCGGGCAAGGGGACCATCCAGGTCACATATGATTCGATCTCGGCCTCATTGGTACCCTTGCGGATGTAAAACCAGCCGCTCTCTTCCGCCCAGGTAGATCCCCAGCTGTTCTTGCATATCCAGCAGTTTTGCTCGTCGTCCCAGCCGACGATGGCGATGATATGCCCACCCTCGACCCCCCCGGTCACGTGCTCGTACACGCCGGAAGAATAGCCGTAGAAATCGCTGTACACCGTCATGTACGAGGCCACCGGGCTGTTCATCACCGCGTTCTTGATCTCCTCCTCGGATTTGCCGGGTACTATTCCCCACTGGAAAAGTTTTTGGGTCCTCATCTGCCAGTCCTCACAGGTCTCTTCACAGGGGGCACCGTAATTGGGCGGCTGATCGTCCATGGCCCGGTAGGGGTAGCACTCCTCATCGGGGGCGCCCTGCGTCATGATGTAATCGAGACACGCGGGGACGTTCCAGCCGCCATCACAGCTTCCCCCGCCACAGGAGAAGATGTGCTGCTCAGACAGATCGAAGGAGGGATCGGGCACGTTGAAGTAAACGCTGATGGCTGCCTCAAAGGCGGACATACAGCCAAAAGCCACACAACTGCCGCAGGTTTTCTGGTCCCTGACCGGCGTGGTCCAGTTGTGTCCGTTATAGTCCCGCCAGTCGAATCTGGTGAGGCTGGCAGCCTGGCGGAAAAATTGGGGTGCAGGGTTGATACGTGATGGGTCGGGAACTACCTTCTGAGCGCCACATAAGCGCCGGCGCTCCTCGGGGGAAAGCCGGAAAACGGAGCTCTCCCCGGCCTGCCAACTGGCTCCTTTTTCAACGATGGCCCGCTGGATTTCCTCCAGCGTCGGCCCATCATCAGCCTGAACGAGTGTGGCGGCGATCACGATCAGGAAAAACATGCTCCAGTATATTCCAGCTCTCTGAAGATTTGTTCTCATTTTTTTACTCTCCTGGCAAAGACATGCTCAATTTTCTCATGTCTGCATATGGGTGATCTTCACATCATTATAAAACAACTGCCGCCCATTGTCAAGTCTGCGCTCCTAACCGGATATCACTCTTTCAGTAACCGAATCTCCGCCTGCTTCTCGCCTGAACTTTCCGGCGGGATTTCAGCAACGGGCCGGCGAAAAACAGCAAAGCCCCCCTGTATGATCCAAGGAGGGCTTTAAGTTAGTCACTGGTCCCCGGCAATGCTATCAGCGCAGCAGAACCATCCGCTTCGTTCCGCTGAATTGCCCGGCCCGCAATCGGCAGAAATAGATGCCCGATGCCACCACAGATCCGCCGGCGTCTTCGCCTGCCCACCTCACCCGGTGCACGCCCGCCCTATGGAAACCCTGGGCCAAAGCGAACACTTTCTGTCCCAAGATGTTGAAGATCTCCAGGGTGAGCTGGCAGTCCTCCGGCAACGAAAAACGAATCTGCGTCCCGGCGTTGAAAGGATTGGGATAATTCTGATGCAGAGCGAACTCCCCGGGCAACGCCTTCTCCCCAGAGGAAGAGACAATACCAGTGCTGGTATTGTCTCCCAAGTACCCGGTTCGCCGACAATTGCCCCGATACATCGGCCATGGCATCTGCGTGCCTCCAGCCAGCTTATAATCCCAAACCGAAAGACCCGAGGGAGTTCCCAGAAT
>CBDUWG010000362.1:0-2521 GCA_965370845.1 uncultured bacterium | reverse complement strand
AGACAATCCGTGCCGATGGTCACACCCTGGGAGATGATGGTGTTCTCTCCGATGGCGGTGTTCTCTCCCACCATGGCCGTGGCATGGATAATTTTTGTCACTGCCCCTCCTTTTTCACGATTCCAATCCCTGGCGGTGAGGTCCGGTTTGTCCTAGGATTTCAGCTCCACGGGCTGCCCCCGGTTGTCCAGGGATTTCTGGGTAGCCTCTAAGACGCGCAGCACCCGCAGCCCGTCCTGGCCATCGCTGATCGGTTTTTCACCGCGCTGCACACAGTCTAAAAAGTGCTGGCACTCGTTCTTCAGCGGCTCGGACATCTGGATCTTGGGGATGAGGATGTCCCCGATCCTCAGGGTCTGATATTCTCCGTAAGTATCATAAGACTGTGGAGCATCTACCCCTTTATCGTACAGTTTGATCTTCTCGGCGCTCTCCATGTCGTCAAATACGACCATCTTTTTGCTGCCCACAACAGTGATCTTGCGGACTTTGTGCGGATCCAGCCAGCTGACCTGCCCGTGGCCTATGACGTCGTTGGGAAAATGGAGGCTGAAGAAGGTCACATCTTCCACTCCCGGATTGAGATAGGACTGGCCTGTGGCTGAGACCAGATCCGGCATCATCCCCAGCAGGAAGAGCATGACCGAGATATCGTGAGGAGCAAAGCTCAGCAGAGCGTTTTCGGCGGTACGCACCTTTCCCAGGTTGATGCGGCTGGAGTACATGTAGTAAACCTGGCCCAGTTCCCCACCATCCACATACTCCTTTAGCTTAAGGACGGCAGGGTGATAAAGCAACAGGTGACCCACCATGAGCACCAAGCCTTTGTCCTCGGCCAGCCGAACCAGCTCCTCTCCCTGCTGTGTCTGCAGGACCAGAGGTTTCTCCACCAGCACGTGTTTGTTGGCCATCAGGGCAGCTTTGGCGATCTCGTAATGGCTCTCGGCGCTGGAGGCCACCACAACAGCATCCAGGTTCCCCCGGCTGACCACGGTGCGATAATCCTTTTCCGTCTCCAGATCGCGGAAGCTTCCCCTCACCCTGGCCAGTGTTCCCTCGTTCCTGTCCACTACCACCTGGAGCTTGCAATCTGACAGCTGATTGAAGGTGCGTACGTGATTGAATCCCCACGCTCCGGCTCCCACAACGGCAAGACGTACCATTGTTCCTCCTGGGAATATTTCCCAATTAGAGTTTGATGATCTTCTTCTCGTTGCCCAGCGTTCCTTTGGTGGCGTTTCTGGTGTCCACCACGCACTGGGCATTGTCGACGATCCACTGATAATCGTATGCGCTGTGGTTGGTGACGATTACCACGCAGTCCGCCTCTTTGACCAGTTTGGCGGTGAGCTCTGATGAGGACAGGGTGCTCTTGTCCATGGGCAACTTGGGCACATGAGGATCGTTGTACCGGATCTGAGCGCCTTTTTTCTGAAGGAGCTCGATCACGTCCAGGGCCGGCGACTCCCGCACGTCGGAGGTGTCCGGCTTGTATGCCGCTCCCAGGATGAGGATCTTGGATCCCCTGATGCTCTTGCACTCCCGATTCAGGGCGTCGCCGACCTTACCGATCACGTAGGCGGGCATGTTGGCGTTGATGTCCCCGGCCAGCTCGATGAAGCGGGCCCAGTAGTTCAGGGTTTTCAGCTTCCAGGAGAGATAGTGGGGATCGATAGGAATGCAATGGCCGCCCAGCCCGGGCCCCGGATAGAAGGGCATGTACCCGAAAGGTTTGGTTGCTGCCGCGTCGATTACCTCCCAGATGTCAATGCCCAGCCGGTCGCACATCAGGGCAGTCTCGTTGACCAGGCCGATGTTGACGCTGCGGAAGGTGTTTTCCAGCAGCTTGACCATCTCTGCGCTCTTAGTGCAGGAAACGCTGACTACTTCTGAGATGACCTGCTCATAGAACAGCTTGCCCATCTGAGTGCATAGCTTGGTGATGCCACCCACAACCTTGGGGGTGTTTTTCACTCCAAATGTTTTGTTGCCCGGATCGATACGCTCAGGAGAAAAGGCCAAAAAGAAATCCTGGCCCACCTTCAGTCCGGTTTCCTCCAGAATGGGCAGGATCAGCTCATCGGTGGTGCCAGGATAAGTGGTGCTTTCCAGGATGATCAGTTGCCCGGGATGAAGGTGTTTTTTAATTCCTCTCACTGCCGCGAGGATGAAGGAGACGTCCGGGTCCTTGGTTTTTCCCAGAGGTGTGGGCACGCAGATGAGGATCACGTCGAGTTCCTGGATGGCTGTGTAACTGGTGGTGGCCTTCAATTTCTTGGAGGCGACCAGTGTGGCCACGGTGGAGCCGGGCACATCTTCAACATCCGATTTACCGGCATTGATAGTAGCCACCTTTTTTTTCCAGCGGTCGATGCCCGTGACCTTGAACCCCACCTTGGCAAACTCCACGGCAAGAGGAAGGCCAACATAGCCCAGGCCAACCACACCCACCTGTGCTCGCATTTTCTCGATCTTATGCCGCAGATTCTCCATGTAACAGCTCCTTGTCAAAGATTTTTCT
>CBDUWG010000361.1:0-2532 GCA_965370845.1 uncultured bacterium | reverse complement strand
AGTCCACAGCGTAGGTAAAATCGATCACAATCGCTGCACTATCTGGAACCTCAATGTTAAAAGGGGCGTTCTCAGCAATACAATACAGGCAGAACTGCCCCTCTATCAGCCGCTTCTCCAGCTCATCAAAGTGGCGCAGATACCGGTAGCTCTCTTTGGCCGTGACGTAGATAGAATCGTTGGCCGGCACGGAGATGCCATCCAGAACCAATGTGGCTGTGTTCCTGATCTCCGCCGCCGTGCTTAGATCACAGCCCTCTGATATAAAAAACTGCGCCGTGGCCTCAACATCACCGTGGTTTTTCACCCAAAAGGCAAACAGAACCCGATTGATGCCTTTCACATCATCGTGGTGCTCCTGCCAATCCTTATGCTCGGTGAGATCTATCTCGGCTTTGTCCACATCGTTCTCCACCGAATAGATGTCATCCTCTATATAATAGGTCAATCGCAGGGTGGTGGAACTGAACCAGGAGGTGCACTGCCAAACAAAAGCCATCAGAGCCACCAGCAAGATTCCCGCGGTCACCAATTTTAACTTGGATTTCATCGGCATCGACTCCTTCTCAATAACCTCAATTGCCCACATAATAGATCAGCCCAGCGGATAAACCCAGGTTCTTGCGCGCCCCTCCATCGGCAAGGCTGATCATGTGCAGAAGAACCTCAAAATCCAGGGCTAACTTCTCGCCCACCTGAACTTCCAAACCCGGCCCAAAAGTCAGGGCCAACCGGTTCTCGTCCTCAGTGCCCTCCTGCTTCATGGCGTGGCTGGCGAGTCCGACGATACCATGGAATCGCAGACCGGCCGGCGGACCCACGGAGCCGATGATCAGGTTGATGCCCAGAGCGGTGGATTTACCCCCATCCAGATCAACTTCCTCCCCCCCCACCTCGACGGCGGCATCGCCCTGCTCAAAAAAGGTCAGTGTGGGTTCCAGGGCAAGAAAAGGGGTCGCGCCTATTCTCAATTTTGCCCCGTAAAGAAACCCGCTGCCGGCGTCATCCTGGACAATGGGGATGTTCACACCGGCAAGAACTCCCACACCGACAGGGCGAGCCAGGGCCGTTGAATACAGCCCACTCATCGCCAAAAGGATTGCGGAGAAGAAAAACCATTTTCTCACAGCATACCTCCTTTACTAAGTACCCATCTCCCATGAAGCCAGGTAGGTCTCCTGTTCAGGGGTCAGGGTGTCGATTTCCACGCTCATGGCCCTGAGCTTCAACTCGGCAATCCGATTATCGATATGCCGGGGAACCCCATAGACCCTCTTGTCCAATCTCTTTGCCTCGGCAACCAAATACTCCGCGGCCAGGGCCTGGTTGGCAAAGCTCATGTCCATGACGCAGGCCGGATGTCCCTCGGCGGCGGCCAAATTGATCAGGCGCCCCTCAGCCAGCACATAGATACACTGGCCATCAGACAGGACAAATTCCTCCACATATTCGCGCACCGTTCTCCTTTTTCCGGCCAGTTCGGCCAGGGCATCCAAATCCAGCTCAACATTAAAGTGACCGGCGTTGGCCACGATGGCCCCATCCTTCATCAACTGGAAGTGCTCCGCGCGGATCACCTTCAGGTTGCCCGTCAGGGTCACGAAGAGATCACCCTCCGGGGCTGCCTGGGCCAGCGGCATCACCCGGTAGCCATCCATCATCGCTTCCAATGCCTTAAGCGGCTCCACCTCTGTCACGATCACCCGGGCTCCCATCCCTTTCGCCCTCATGGCCACTCCCCGACCACACCAGCCGTACCCGCATATGACCACCGTGGCGCCGGCTAAAAGGAGGTTTGTGGCCCGCAGAATGCCATCCAGGGTGCTCTGGCCGGTCCCATAGCGATTGTCGAACATGTGTTTGGTATTAGAGTCGTTTACGGCGATGATCGGGTAGGCCAAAACTCCCTTTTGCTCCATGCTGCGCAGGCGGATGACGCCGGTGGTCGTCTCCTCAGTACCTCCCAGGATTTGGGGAATAAGTTCCTTGTTCTCCGTGTGAATGGTGGAAACCAGGTCGGCGCCGTCGTCCATGGTGATGCTCGGCCTGGTGGCCAGCACGCTGCGAATATGATCGTAATAACGATCGTTATCCTCCCCCTTAACGGCGAAAACGGAGATATCATGGTGCTCCACCAGAGAGGCGGCCACGTCATCCTGCGTGGACAGGGGATTAGAGGCACACAGGTTCACCTGGGCACCACCCGCCTTCATGGTAATCATCAGATTGGCCGTCTCGGTGGTCACGTGCAGACAACAGCCGATCTTCACGCCGCGCAGGGGTTGTTCCTTTTCAAATCGAGCTTGAATCTGCCTCAGCACCGGCATATCCTTGGCCGCCCACTCGATGCGCAGCCGGCCTTGTTCGGCCAACCGGGTGTCTTTGATATCACATTTCATTAGATCGTTACTCCTTTATTCTGGATACTGGATGAAATGATAGAACCGATCCTCGATCCTGGATCCTGGATCCTGGAAAGCAATTCCACTGCCGAGATGCCAACATTAATGGTTTTGTTATCTCAATCGAGTT
>CBDUWG010000360.1:0-2533 GCA_965370845.1 uncultured bacterium | reverse complement strand
TGAACCTCATGATCTAGCTCCTTTTGTGGAGGTTGAGGTTGTTGTGAAGAAAAACCGATCCTGGATACTGGATTCTAGATTCTGGATTCTGGATGAAAAGATAGAACCGATCCTGGATGAGAAAGGCAGATTCTTGATCCTCGATGCTGGATGAAAGGCGAGAGGAACGGAATTCGGGGTTCGGGAAACTGCCGACTGCTTACTGCTTACTGGTTTTCTATTGCCATTACTATTTTATCGTGCCGTCGGGTGGCCTCACCCGACGGCCCATCAACATGTTTGCATGATTCTGGATTCCCGCTTGCGCGGGAATGACAGGGAGTGTTTCCCCACTTGGTTTGTCACGAGTCTCGAATCTCGATTCTCGTTTCCTATTTACTAGCCCCCAGGGTCTTATCAAACTCTCCCACCGTCGCCGAAGACTCCGACTTGTGCCCGGCATAGTCCACGGCCCGGACGATGTAATAATAGTTCGTTCCCGGGTTTCCAGCGGCGCCCATGTCGGTATAAACGGTGTCGGTTACCCCGGCGATGGAGTCGGAGGGCTGGGCGGTGAACGCGGGATCTACACCCCGGTAGATAACGTAGTGCCGGATGCCCTCCTTGGAGCCGGCAGTGTCGACGGTCACCGCCGACCACTGCAGGGCGATGTCTCCCTTTGCCGGGATCGCGCGCAGGTTCTGGACGGCCGCCGGCGGCGTCTCGTCGGGCTCGAGGCAGATCAGCCGGATGGCGTCGGCCACCACCGCGGTGCCAGCGCCGGACCACTCATCGGTCACCCTTACGGCGGCGCTGTCAGCGAACAGATACTGGCCCAGGTGATGCCATCCGTCGCCCACATTATACTGGCTGGCCATGGTCTGGGAAGGGCCGTCCAGATCGTAGATGATGTAACGGGCGGTGTCGGCGTAGCCGGCGTCGTTGACCCAGAAATATACGGCATAGGTGCCCGGCACGGGCAGGGCCGCACGCCAGGTGACGTGTTCGCTGCCTGTGTCCGGGTCGCTGTTATAGAACTTGTTGAGGCCGTAATTGTTGCCCCAGATGCTCTCTTGCCATTCTCCCAGGGCCTGGCAGCCCGGATCCTCGTTGTCCACGATAACCTCCAGGACGGTATCGGCGGGCAGGGCGAAGAACTCCAGGACCCGGGCCATGATGCTGTCCCGGGAGCTGGCCGGGTAGATGGTCTCGAAGGGGAAGCCCAGGTGGACCAGCTTGCCGGCGATGGCGCCCGAGCCGAACAGGCCCTCGTACTGCACGCCCGCCTTGTAGCTGGTACCGTCGTAGGTCATGTTGACCACGCTGCCGTCCCGGGAATTGATCCGATCGGGATAGTCCACGTCGTAGGTGCCGTGAGAGCCGTCGTCGAAGGTAATGCCGGGAAGTCCCTCGAAGATGGTCCCGGAAACGCCGGAGGCGGCGTAGACCCCGGCGTCGTCGCCCACGTAAGAGGCTTTGAGATAATCCTGATAGAAGGGCGTGTCGTTGGGGCTGCCGTTGTCCCAGTCGTTCTGTTCATCCCCCTGTGCAACCAGATCCCAGCCGATCTCTGCCCCGCTGACGAACAGCTTGCCGCCATTTTCCAGGTAGCTCTGTACCTGAAGCTGCTCGGTGTAGCTGAAGGTCTCGTTCTCCGTGGACTCCTCGCCCAGGATCCAGATGGCCGCGGAGTAGTCGTTCAGGTCGACGATCTCGTTCTCGATCAGCTCGTTGCTGCAGGCGTCGAAGGCATATCCGGCGCCGGTAATGGCCTCGGCGTGCTGGCGGATGAAGTCGAAGGTGTTGCCCTCCGACAGCCGGTCGAACCCGTTGACCACCAGCAGGCTCACCGTTTTGGCCACCGGCTTGGCCGCCAGGACCTCACTTATGGCCACCGCGTCCGTGGTTTCCGGAAAGGCCACCTTGAAGTAGTGGGCGATCTCCGGGGCCAGCTCGGTGAAGGTGACCGAGGTGTCGGCGGTGGTGGTGCTGTCGGCGAAGGTTATTCCGTCGATGCTGTGGTAGTAAGTGTACTCGCTGGTGCCGGGCGTCGATGCCCAAGACAACCTGATCTGCCCGCCGCCGGTGTTTTGGGCGTAGACCAGCGGCGGCGGCACGTAGAGCTCGCGCTTGACCCGTGGCTCGTAGCTGCCCCAATCCACCACCCGGTGGACCACCTTGGCCGCGCTGCCGGAGGCCTCGTAGACGATGGGCCGGCCGTCCCCGGCCCGCTCGTGGTACACTCGGACATGGCTGTAGGGGACGTTCAGGATGTCGCCGGGCTGCAGGCGGACATGCGGGATGGCCGTGGACCAGTAGGGCAGGGTGTAGGTGCTCTGCCGGGGGATCTCCCAGCACTCAGAGGCATAGGCCGAGCAGTCGATGCCCGTGGCCCACTCGGGCGTGCCTCCCCAGTAGTCGTAATGGCAGTAGTGGGATCCGGCTCCGTCGCCAGCGGCGATCCTGTTCGAGAACTGCGTATAGGTATCCTCTCCGCCGTAGCTGTATGCCTCGCCGTAATACCAGCCCACCGAGAAATCGCAGGGTCCACAGC
>CBDUWG010000359.1:0-2553 GCA_965370845.1 uncultured bacterium | reverse complement strand
GCTGGCTCTCTCGCTACCCATGGCGGTGCTGGTGGCCTCCCTGATGGCCTTCGGCCGCCTTTCCTCCGACAACGAGATCACGGCCATCAAATCCAGCGGCACCAGCCTGTATACCATCGTCGCTCCCACTCTTTTGATGTCGGCGGTTCTGGCCTTCGGGATGATCCTGTTTAACAACCAGGTTCTGCCGGAGTTCAACCACCGTGCCCGCATACTGATGTCCGACATCAGCAAAAAAAGGCCCACCTTGACCTTCAAGGCGGGCATCTTCCTGGATAAATTTCCCGGCTACAACATCCTTATAAAGAAGGTGGACGAAAGGCGATCTGAGCTGGAGGACATCACCATCTACGACCAGCGGGGCGCAGAGTCGCCCACCACCATCGTGGCCAAGAGAGGCGCTTTGCAGTTCTCCCCCGATGGCAACACCCTGAGGCTGGACCTGTACGATGGGGAAATTCACGAGGTGGACCAGAAGGATCCCCGCAAGTACCGGCGGGTGATTTTCCAAAAACACACCATCTACATCCACGATGTGGGCACCAAGCTGGTTCGCACGACCTCTGAATACCGCGGCGATCGGGAGATGAGCTCGCAGATGATGCTGGAGAAAATTGCCGAGATCAAGCCGGAGATCGGGGAACATCGCCACCGGATGAACGAATTGGCCCTTGACGGTGTCCAACGGCTGCAGTCGGTAAACGTACCTGTGGGGAACCCCGGACTGCTGAAGACCAACCAAACCATCCTGAACCAACTACGGGCCGAGCTCAGGGCTATCGATCACCTGGAGAGGCAAATAAACAGATATCTGGTGGAAATTCACAAGAAGTTCTCCATCCCGGCCGCCTGCATTGTGTTCGTCCTCATCGGGGCCCCCCTGGGTATCATGGCGAAAAAGGGCGGCATAGCCATCGGCACGGGCTTGAGCCTGGGGTTCTTCGTCCTCTACTGGGCCTTTCTCATCGGGGGCGAGGAATTGGCCGACCGACGGATCATCTCACCTCTCTGGGCCATGTGGAGCCCGAACATCCTCATCGGAGGGACCGGCGTCTACCTGGTAAGGCGTATGGCCATAGAAAACACCTTTATCTCCTGGGACTGGGCAAAACGCCTGATCCCCAGAAGGTTCAGGAAAACCCCTCTTCCCTGACAGGTTTGACATGAAAATTCTGGACAGCTATGTCGGCCGTCGATTTTTCTCCACTCTGCTCTTCGGCCTGCTGGCCTTTTTAGCCATCTTCGTGGTGGTGGACCTCATTGAGCACCTGGACACCTTCATCGACAAGAAGGCTTCTGCCCTTCTGGTGGTCCAATTTTACCTGTATTTTACACCGTACATCGTCCTGCTGACCTTACCGGTGGCCATGCTTCTGGCCAGTCTCTTCTCGATCAGCTCCATGTCCCGCCACCATGAGCTAATGGCCATGAAGGCAGCGGGGGTTAGCCTGTACCGTATCCTGCTGCCCATATTCCTGCTTGGTTTGCTGGTCAGCCTGTTCAGCCTGGCCCTGAGCGAGCTGGTGGTCCCCTACACCAACCAGAAGAAGGGCCATATCTACAGCTGGCAGATCAAACGGCGATCACAGCAGCCCAAGCAGATCAGGAGAAATCTCTACCTGCAGGGAACAGGGGGGCGCATCTACTACATCAGGGAATACGATGGGCAGAAAAAGGTGGGGCGTGGCGTGCTCATCCAGCGGTACGAGGATGGAAAGCTGATAGCTCGCATCGACGCCCAGGAAATGGTCTGGGAGGAAAAGGCCTGGATCCTCAAGAACGGCCTGGCCCGTGAGTTCGTGGGTGGGGAGGAAAAAGCCATTCCCTTTGACCTGCTCAGCCACCCCGATCTGCAGCAAACTCCCCAGAGCCTGCTCAGAAAACAGAAGAAGCCCGAGGAGATGAATTATTTTGAGCTGCGAGACTATATTCAGCGTGTGCAGCTCAGCGGAGGGGAGGTCAAGCAAGAGCGTGTGGACCTATTCCTGAAGATCGCTTTCCCCTTTGCCAGCCTTATCATCGTTCTCTTCGGGGCACCACTGGCCTCCAACCCCCGACGCAGCGGCGCCGCCGTCAGCTTCGGCATCAGTCTGTTTATCTGCTTCGTCTACTACAGCTTCCTCCGTCTGGGACAGGCCCTTGGTTACAAAGGCGCTCTGCCCCCCCTGTTAGCCGCCTGGCTGGGCAACATCATCTTCGGCATAGGCGGGGTTCTAGTGCTGTGGAAAGCAAAGAAGTGAGGCCGTGTACGTTATTCCGTTAATTAAGTTGAGAGAGTTTTGAGAGCTTCTTGAGCGCGGAGCTGGGAACTGGGAGCTCGGAGAGTTAGGAACTCGGAGTGCGGAGCGCGGAGCTCGGAGTGCAACCCCACTCCCCTTTTGTTCTGATTTTAGCTTTTAACTCCGAGTTCCGCATTCCGCGTTCCACGCTTGGCGGGGTGGGGTTGGGAGGGGGAAGTGTCCCCCTAGCTGCAGCCAGCGTGCCTTCGGCACCGGCTGGCTATGGCTTTAGGGCGAGCGCCGCTCGCCCCTACAGGCCATACCGTCCTCACTG
>CBDUWG010000358.1:0-2561 GCA_965370845.1 uncultured bacterium | reverse complement strand
GTGGGTGTCCAGTGGGCCGAACCATGATCTGGTACATATGTTTCCGGATAATAAAAAAATTTCTCGAGAGCCTCGGAGTTAGAAAAAGTGCCGCCCACATGATTTCGAATCACCACCAGCTCATCAGAGCTAAAATCGTACTTGACAACACTGTCAAGCGCCGCCTCGGCATATTTACAGCCGCCTCAGGCGGTGTTGGTGAAAAGCTCCGCCAGCACGCAGCGTTGGGCGGCATTGGCCGAGCCGGCCATGAAAAGTCCAAAAGCGAGAACGACCCCGCTGACCAGGGCCAACATCTTGCCTGCCATGCTTCCTCCTTGTTGAAGATGAGCCTTTCTGAAGAAATGCTGATTTGCTCTTTTCCATGCCACAACCTATATCCTATCATATTTTACTCTTTTTGTCAAGTATTTTTTGGCGGGAGAACGTGCTCTCGCCTGAAAAGCCACAATAATTTGATAGTTTAGCTGTTCGAGAACCCGACACCTCCGCTTACAAAAAAGCCTCCGCAGCACGAGC
The DNA here is from genome assembly GCA_965370845.1 of uncultured bacterium. Classification (GTDB taxonomy): domain Bacteria; phylum SM23-81; class SM23-81; order SM23-81; family SM23-81; genus DAOVRJ01. Next base: position 2,042 of record CBDUWG010000358.1, on the reverse strand, counting down.
GAGATGCTGCGAAGGTCTAATTGGGTATTCTCTGAATGCCAAAAGCCCTATAGCTCTTGGCTAAAATCTAAAAAGGCTTGCACAATGATTTGAACTATTCTGGGACGATAAGATTACGGTCAAATTCTCCCACCAGGTTAGAAAAACCCGATTCCTTGACACCGCAGACCGCCGTCACGGCGTAGTAGTAGTTTCTCCCGGTATCCCCGACCACTCCAGAGCCGTCCACGTAGAAAAGCGCCACAGTAGAGTCGAAGGGCTCCGATCCGGGATCAAAATAGGTCATGGTGTCTCGATAGATGCAATAGCGATCCACCACAATGGGGCCCCCGAAGCCGTCAGTTGTCACCGCCGACCACTCCAGTCGCAGGTCCTCCCCGGATAGGGTGACCGTCAGGTCAGAGATGGGCACCGGAGCCGTGGATCCGACAAGGAAGGAATAAAGATGCGCCGGCGCGTGCCAGGGCGAGGTGCGCCGGGCGCCGTCGGTGTTTTTCGCCTGGACGTAGTAATTCACGGTGTCGCCGGCGGATTGTGCCGGAATGTAGCCGGCATAGACGCCCGGTGTGTCGATGACCGCCGACAGCGGTGTAGAGCTGAAGGACGTGGCGCTGTTGACCCTGTAGCGAACAACCGTTGAGTCGGCGATGAAGCTGTTAGAGGTGAGCATCTGTGCCCGCACTCGATATGGATTGACCGTGTCTTCCGTGTCCTCCAGGGGATCATGCTTCACGTGGATGAATTTCGCACTGGGCGCCTGCATGGTGATGCAGTGAATGGCCCCGCCGGAACTTGCCATGGAGGAGCAGTTGATGCCCACGATCTCATGATCCGGCATGACCTGTTGATAGATGACCAACGCCGTGTCGTCCTCCGCCTTGTTCCACAGGGGCACCAGCACCTTGTCGTTGACGATCAGCGAATTGAGATATGATGGCGGCGCCGCGATAGTGGACCAGGGCATGGGCATGCGCACCACCCGGTAGGGGCGTCCCTCGCGATTGGTCAGAGTGCACAGGTAATCGGCATGATCGTTGAGCAGTTGGTAATTGGAGTGGCCGGGCGCATATTCGCCCACCATGATCAGGGTGTCGTTCAGACACTTGGTCCACAGATCGATGTGCCCGGTGTACTCGATGTTGATTCTCTGCATAACGACGAATTGCTCCAGCCCGTTGTAGGCCAGCATCAGGGAATCGATCTCATCGTGCGAATAACCGGGATTCTCCTCATAGATGAGGGTACTGGCAAAACCGGTGCCCAGGCCATCGGTCATGAAGTTGCCCCCGGCGTGCTCCAGCGGCGAGCCGTACACCGGCATGCCCCAGTCGGCGCTGATGCTCACTGAAATGGTATCATCCTTGGGTCTGGGTCGATTGTAAATGAAATCGACGATCCCCTCGGTGTCACCCTGCTCGCGGATGAACCAGGGGCCGTAATCGCGGATCCAGACGGAATTCCGCGGGTAAGTGTAGAAAGAAACGCTATCCGTAGGGACACCGTGGCTGTCCAGATAGCTGATGATACTGATCTGTTCACTGCTGCTGCCCACGATGATATACACCTTGCAGACTTCCCCCGCTTCACGCACGATCTCCCGAAAGACCGAATCGTAAGGATACTGCATCCAGGTCACCCACACGCCCCGCAGCTCCTCGAACTCCCCCGGCGTCTCCACCCAACCGCCCGGCGGAGGGGTGGCCTTGTGGTACTTGCCGATCTCGTCGACCCTGAGGCTTTCTGCCGCGGTCATCCATTTCGGCATGAGCTCCTCCGGCGCAGGCTCACCGCTGGCCTCAACGGTCAAAAGGAAAAGGCCAAAACACACCGTCAAGAGCATCATCGTCTTTCTGTTCATGAAATATCCCCCGAAGGTTAATTATTTGTTTTGTGATAAGCCACTTTCTTTTCTCGAATTCAGTCGTAAACGAATGCTTTATTTCATTCTACCAGATTGTGGCCCTTTTGTCAAGAGGGTAATTTGAGAAAGGCGGATCCTGGATCCTAGATCCTGGATGCTGGATGAAAAGATAGAACCGATC
>CBDUWG010000357.1:0-2566 GCA_965370845.1 uncultured bacterium | reverse complement strand
CGCTCGCCCCAAAGCCATAGCCAGCCGGTGCGGCAAAGCCGCACGCGGGCCAGGGTGGGGGGTTGCGACCCAAGGGCGCCACAGGTTGGGAGGACGAGGGGGAAACTTCCCCCTCCTAAAACATCATTTCAAATTGCAAAGTGCAAATTTTAAATTTAAAAATGAAGTCCCAGATCAATCAAACAGGCTGACAGTTTATAGATGTGTTTGCGCCAAGTCAATTTAATATTTGATATTTACATTTTGCAATTTGCAATTGCGGCACCTAGCGGTGCCGCTAAATCGAGGTGGACCTCCCCCTCCTTAAAAAAACATTTGACAAATCGAACCGGCGGTGTTAGAATTGTCCTGTAAGCGCATCCTCTCACACCCTTCCCCGGGAGTCCCCCATGAAACCCCTTATTTTCTCGCTCATCCTTTTGTTCCTGGCCTGCTGTTCCGCAAGCCAGGTTAACATACACACCGGCAAGATGATCGTGCCGGGCAAGGGCACCGACGAGCTGCACGTGGGCATGACCAGGGCAGAGATCACCGAACTGCTGGGCGAGCCACAGGCCACAGATGAGATGGGCATATGGCTGGATTACAGTGAAAAATTCGGCCTCTATTTCTCTCTCGACGATGAGCAGCGCGTGGTCAAGATCCGCTTTAGTCCGGGCTTCCGCGGCCGGCTGCCCAGCCGAGTGCAGATAGGCTCCCGGCAGCAGGATGTGTTCAACGCTTACGGCACGCCCGCCCAGAGACGGGAGACGCCCGTAGAGCCGATGGGTGCAAAAAACCGCGTGTTGTACAAGAGTCCTGACCTGTCTAGGATCTCGTACAACCGCCTGGGCCTTTCCTTCTGGTTCTCACCTCAGAAACGGGTGACACAGATCGCGGTTTTCATGCCTCTGCCCGATCGGAGGGTACGGATCAAGCCGGCAGAGACCGGGGAATGAGTTCAGAGAGTTCGGAGAGTTCTGAGAGTTCTGAGAGTTGAACGAGTTTGGAGCTCGGAGTGCGGAACTCGGAGTGTAAAACACAGGATTCAAAAATCTAGGATTTGGGCATTTGCTTTCTGCTGCAAACTTTACACTATACAACCCGCTTAGTTTGAGAACATCACTTTACGCAACAGGCAACACGAATCAAACCTCTCATCCAATTGGCAGTTTAACACCTAACAGGAAACAACACACCGTGAAACCTTTAGATTGCGCCGATCTTTACAGTAACGGCCGGCACTATGATCTGCAGAACAAGCATCTCACAGATGACACCCCCTTTTACCGGCAACAGATCGATAAATACGGCCAGCCGGTGCTGGAACTGGCCTGCGGGACGGGCCGGATCACCATTCCCCTGGCCGAGGAGGGAATCCAGATAAGCGGTCTGGATGTCTCCCAGCCCATGCTGTCGACGGCCAAAGAGAAGGCAAAAGCTGCCGGCGTCCAGGTGGAGTGGATCAAAGCGGATTGCCGCGATTTCAAGCTGGGCAAGAAATATCGCCTGATCTTCATTCCCATAAACTCCATCACCCACCTTCACGACCGGGAGAGCCTGCAGGCGTGCTTTGCCTGCGTGAAAGAACATCTGCAGCCGGATGGCAAATTCATCATCGATGTGTTCAACCCCCGCCTGGACATTCTGCTGCGAGATCCATCCAAGCGGTACCCTGTCGCCGAATATCCCGATCCCGATGGCCAGGGCACCGTCGTGGTCACGGAGAACAACATCTACGATGCGGCCACGCAGATAAACAGGATCAAGTGGTACTTTCGCATCGGCGAGCGGAAAGATGAGCTGGTGGTGGAGAACAACATGCGCATCCTGTTCCCCCAAGAGCTTGACGCACTGCTCCATTACAACGGGCTCACCGTGGAGGCGAAATACGGGAATTACGATGAGAGCCCGTTTGATTCCATGTCGCCTAAACAGTTAGTCGTGTGCAGTGTTCACAAATGAGCATATTGCGACTATTGTTGGTTATAAAAAATTCGTATGATATATGATAAGAGAGGTTAATTATGGCTTCAAAAAAAGAAAGTGTAGATGAGAAAGAAAGGAAAAGTAACAAATATTTGTGCACGGGGAGAATCAAGAGTAGATTTTACAAATTTCTGCGAGATCTAATTATAGTCTTTATCGGTGTTTGCCTGGCTTTTTGTTTCAATAACTATAGAGATAGCCGAAAGGACAATAAACGCAAGACACAAATGTATGAGGCTTTTCTTGAGGAAATAACGTCTTTATCAGAAGTGTCTCATACCCTTGCACCTAAAACAGACAGTTTGTGTACAATGCTCGATCAACTAGTTAAAGCAGGAGAAGCAATACCATTTTATAGCTTCTATTTAAGATTCGATTTTCGAGCTTACATGTGGAACGCAGCTCTTGAATCGCAAGCGATTGAACTCTTAGATATTCCTCTAATGGCCAAAATGTCCGCGTTATACGGAGAGGTGAATTCTCTCGACTTATTTTTCCAAAAGATGAATATCCTATCAAGGGAATACTTGACGCCAAATTTAGAAAAGGATGATTTCTACAATCCTAAAACCAAACAGCTAAAGTCGCAATATCAATT
>CBDUWG010000356.1:0-2584 GCA_965370845.1 uncultured bacterium | reverse complement strand
AACATCAACCATCGAGAAGAGGACACAGACCAGGACGGTCAGTGCCACGAACGTTGCTAGATCTCTGGTTCTCATGACGCACCTCCTGAGAGGTTAGGGTGGATGTTTACCCGGTCATTTGTGTTGATTTATCTTGTAATATGTCGACGCAACTCGATCCCGTTACACCTGCACCATCTTCTCCGGGGCGCAGAAGAATTTGCCGCCCAGATGGTGGATCGTCCGGGCCGCCTCTTTGTCCACCTGCCAGACCTCATCCCACAGCCCCTCAGCGGCGCTGGCGGTCACCACCTCTCCTAAAAACAGTGTGTGATCCCCAGCGGTAACCTGTTTGACCACTTTGCACTCCAGATGTCCGATACATTCGGCGATCAGGGGGGCGGATACAATTTGAGCCGGCTGGGGAGTGAGGCCGGCGCCTTCGAACTTGTCCTCGTCCCTTCCGGAGACGGTGCCGCAGTATATCGTCTCCTTCAGCAGGGAGAAGGGAGGGACGTTGATGACGAACTCCCCGCTCTTGGCGATCAGATCGTGGGAATATCTGCTTGGACCCACACTTATTGCAGCCATGGGCGGCGAGGCGCTGACCGGCATCTGCCAGGCCAGGGTGATGATGCTCTCCTTGTCGTTGTATTTGGAGGTGACCAGGATGGTGCAGCCGTTGTTGATCAGTCTGTTGGCGCGCTTGAGGGGGATGGGTTTCTTGTTCATGCTTTATCCTTCTTATAAGGGTTAGCTGAGTTAATCAGAGATCCTCGATCCTTGATCCTGGATCCTCGTTTAAGGCCTGCTGACTTAACAGGTTTGTGACCAGATTTCACCGATTTCATAAATGTTCTGATTTTTCTGCCTAGGATGTCATGGTTGTTGTAAGAAAATTCATTGAGCTTTTTGTCTTTAAGAGATTTTGTGTCGCAGAGAGTGTCAAGGTGGTCTCTCGTTTCATCACAGGAAGCTAACGCATAGGTTACAAATTTAACAAACTCTGCTTTATCTCTTCTCCGGCCATATCCTTCGACAATATTGCTTGCAATAGATTTGCTGGATTTTCTAATCTGAGCTCCTTCCTCATACATCTCGAACTTGGGCAACTTAAGCGTCATTTCATGAATCTCAACCGCTAATTTGTGAGCGAGTTGATAGATTTTCAAATCTCTGTAGCTTTGATATGGTATTTGTGCAACTTCCTTTGTCTTTTTTTTACCAGGATCCAGGATCAAGGATCGGTTTTTCTTCTCATCCCAACATCCTCTTCACCAACCCGTAAAAGAACTTCGTCGCCAACAGCAAATTTTCCTGGCTGATGCGCTCGTTGCGCCCGTGGACGATGCTCAGCATCTCGGAAGGGGGAAGATCCGGTTTCAGAGGAAAAAACCCATAGACCGGAACCCCCCTCTGGCGGAAAAAGCGGGAGTCAGTGCCGCCGCTGACCATGTAGGGGACGAAATCGCACCCGGGATCCAGCTCGCCCATCGTCTCGACGATGGCATCATAGAGCTCCGTGTCCAGCGGCGAGACCGATCCCTCGTCGGCCTGGATGGGTTCGATCTCCACTTCTCCCAGATCGCCGATCGCTTCAGAAATGGTCCGGCGCAGGTCCTCGGCTGTCTGACCGGGTAGCAGCCGGCAGTCTACGACCGCCTGGCAGCGCTCGGGGATGATGTTCTCCTTGGTCCCCGCCTGGATCATTGTGGGAGCGATGCTCATGCGCACCAGAGTATTGACCTCGGCGGCAACCCGGGGATGGGTCTTCTCCAATTCCTCCAGGAACCGATCGTCCACCTGCAGCTTTCCGGCGGGCAGCTGACCTATGGAGGCCAGCCGTTTGCTGAGATACTGCCCCACTATCTCCGATTGATGAATGGGGGTCTTTAGTGTGCCCAGCCTGGACAGGCAGGTGGACATCTTCAACAGGGCGTTATCCTTGTGGGGCATGCTGGCATGGCCTGGGGTGCCCCGGGTGATCAGCCGGGTCCAGAACACCCCTTTCTCGGCCACCTGAACGGTGTAGTGGTTGCGCCCATCCACCGGCAGAGCGTGGCCGCCGCCCTCGTTGACCACGAAGTCGGCCTGCACCAGCTCCGGGCGGTTCTTCACCACCCAGCCGGCGCCCATGTTGCCGCCCTTCTCCTCGTCAGCCCACAGAGCAAGTACCAGATCACCCTGTGGTTGGAAACCCTCCCGCAGAAGCAGCAGCAGGGCTACCACCTCGGGGGCCACCATGCCCTTGCAGTCCCAGGCCCCCCGGCCCCAGACAAAGCCATCTTCGACGACGCCGGCGAATGGCGGATGTTTCCAGCCCTCCGCGGAGGCGGGAACTACGTCCAGATGACTCATCAGCAGCAGGGATTTTCGCTTGCCCTTGCCGGGCACACGGGCCAGCAGGCTGCCGCGGCCCGCGGCCGATTCGACGATCTCCGCCTGCAGACCTTCGGCGGCCAGCAGATTGCGCAGAAACTCCGCGGCGGCCGTCTCATTTCCCGGTGGGTTGGATGTGTCGATCCTGATAAGCTGTGAGAGAAGCCCGGTCACCTCTTTTTTCACGGCGCCTTCCTCGAACTCGGGCATATTAGCGCTCCTTTTT